>NZ_JAUBOJ010000250.1:2814-11097 GCF_036700185.1 Microcoleus sp. BM001215392
AAGCTGGCGATGACTACCTCTACGGCGAAGGTGGCAACGACTCACTCTTAGCAGCCGAAGGTAACGACAGTCTCTACGGCGGTGACGGCAAAGACATTCTGGATGCCGGAGTTGGCAACGATTACCTCTGGGGTGGCCAAGATGATGACACCTTATTAGCCCAAGCTGGCGATGACTACCTCTACGGCGAAGGCGGTAACGACATTCTCAACGCAGCCGAAGGCAATGACAGTCTGCGCGGCGGCGATGGCAAAGACATTCTGGATGCCGGAGTTGGCAATGACTACCTGTGGGGTGGCCAAGATGATGACACGTTATTAGCCCAAGCTGGCGATGACTACCTCTACGGCGAAGGTGGCAACGACTCACTCTTAGCAGCAGAAGGCAATGATTCCCTCTACGGCGGCGATGGCAAAGACTTCCTCGACGCCGGAAGTGGCAACGACATACTTTGGGGCGGTCAAGACGATGACACTTTATTAGCCAAAGCAGGGGACGACAACCTGTTTGGGGAATCTGGCAACGACTTCCTCGATGCAGCAGAAGGCAACGACAACCTCTACGGTGGCGACGGCAAAGACACCCTGTTCGGTCAAGCTGGCAACGACTTATTAGAAGGCGGTTCCGGCGATGACTCGCTGTTAGCAGGCGACGGCAACGATACCCTGTTCGGTCAAGCTGACAGCGACACTCTCTACGGCAGCAACGGCGATGACATCCTCGAAGGCAATGCAGGAACAGACCGGCTGTTTGGCGAACTCGGCAACGACTCCCTCGATGGCGGTACGGAAAATGACACCCTGGAAGGTGGCGACGGTAACGACATCCTCGATGGTGGTGATAATAACGACAGTCTGTTCGGACAAGTCGGTAATGATACGGTTATCGGCAACCGCGGCGATGACATTGTTGACGGCGGTTCCGGCAACGATTTGCTTCAGGGGAACGAAGGGCGCGATCGAATTTACGGTCAATCCGGCCTCGATACGCTGTTCGGTGGCGACGATAGCGACACTCTGTGGGGAGGCGATGACGCTGACATCTTGCAGGGAGAATCCGGCACCGATACCCTGTTCGGCGGTTCCGGCGACGACACCCTCGACGGTGGCGAAGATAATGACAGCCTGTTAGGAGAAGCCGGCCGCGATACTCTCGCTGGCGGTAGCGGTGACGACATCGTAGACGGCGGCACCGAAAACGATACTCTCTCCGGCAACGACGGCAGTGACAAATTATACGGCCGCCAAGGCAATGACTTCTTAGAAGGCAATGCCGATGATGACGAATTGTGGGGTGGAGATAACGAAGATACGCTGTTAGGACAAGGCGGAGATGACGTTCTGTGGGGCGAATCCGGCAATGACAGCCTTGATGGGGGCGAAGGGGCAGATCGACTTTTCGGTCAAATTGGCAAAGACACCCTCTCCGGTAACAATGGCGACGACTACTTAGAAGGCGGCGCCGACGACGATAGCATGACTGGAGGTGAAGGGCGCGATCGAATTTTTGGAAATGACGGCAACGACTTCGCCGACGGCAACAGCGGCGACGACTACATCGACGGCGGCGCGAATAACGATACCTTAGCAGGTGGTGAAGGGAGCGATCGCATTTTCGGTCAATCCGGCAACGACAGCATCCAAGGAAACGAAGACAACGACTTCATCGATGCAGGAACCGGCAACGACACCATCTTCGGCAACGACGGAGACGACGAAATCTACGGCCGCGAAGACCGAGATTTCATCGACGGCGGCCGCGGCAACGACGAAATCTACGGCGGTGACAACATTGACACCATCTTCGGACAAACCGGAAACGACAACATCGACGCCGGAAGTGGCGACGACTCCGTATTCGGCGGTGACGGCAACGACCAAATTTGGGGTCAAGCCGGCAACGACTTCATCAACGCCAACGCAGGCAACGACAACGTTTGGGGCAACGAAGACGACGACAAAATTTTCGCAGAAGCAGGCGACGACAAAATCGACGGCGGTTCCGGCTACGACACCATCGACGGCGGCGCCGGCAACGACGAACTCTTCGGCGGTACGGGCAACGACCAATTGTTGGGAGGTGCCGGCAACGACAAAATTGACGGCAGCATCGACGACGACAAACTCTTCGGAGGTGCCGGCAACGACTTGATGTTTGGCAGTGAAGGGCAAGACACCATGTTAGGCGAAGTCGGCGAAGACACCCTCTACGGTGGCGACGATACCGACTTGATGGACGGTGGCGCCAGTAACGACTTGGTTGTCGGCGACTCCGGCGATGACACCCTGACAGGCGATTCCGGCGACGACACCCTCGCAGGCGGTAGCGGCAACGACTTCATGGGCGGAGGTAACGGCGACGACTTGCTGTTCGGCGAATGCGACAACGACACCATGCTGGGAGGCGCCGGCGACGACACCCTCGACGGCGGTTGCGGCAACGACTTGCTAACCGGGGAAGCCGGCAGCGACAACCTCTTGGGCAACGAAGGCGACGACAGTCTCAACGGCGGCAGCAGCAACGATACCCTCGACGGCGGTAACGGCAACGACTTCTTAAATGGTGACAGCGGCAACGACAGCCTCAACGGCAACGATGGCGATGACAGCGTTTACGGTGGCGAAGGCAACAACGTACTCAAGGGCGGCAACGGTATAGATACGCTGATTGGAGGTAGCAGTTCCGACATCTTTGTGCTATCACCAAGTTCGGGACTCGATAATATATTTTACTTCCAGGGCGATCGCGATTACCTCGGACTCTCACAAGACCTCACTTATGACCAACTGCAAATCGTTCAAGGCGGCGAAAATTATACTAACGATGCCTTGATCAGCATCGCAGGTACCGGCGAACATTTAGCTTGGTTGAAAGATACTCAAGCCAAAACAATTGACAGTTCTCGGTTTGTTTCCATCACTCCCGGAGGCGCGCTTCCCGCAGCTTTCAATACACCACTGAACATCGACATTTTGACTGGTCAACCTGTTGATAGCGATGATGTTGTAGGTGCGATCGGTAGCGGTTCTAGCACTAGCTTATCCAGCGCTACTCCTGCATCAATTAGTCTGCCAACCAGCACAACTACTGCACCGATTAGTCTGTCAACCAGCACAATTACTGCACCAGCAAGTCTGATTCTGCAACCATTGACAACAGGTACTAATCCAGCTAGTGCAACTGCACCAATTAGTCTGTCAACCAGCACGACTACCGCAGCAGCAAGTCTGATTCGGCAACCATTAACAACAGCTACTAATCCAGCTAGTGCAACAGCAACTCCTGTCAAAACTACCAATGACATCTTGCTAAATGGCGGTTCAATCCCAACCATGAAGACCTTTATCGAAACCGACGATGACATTCTTATCTATGACACAAAGAGCTTGTTAACTTCTCTCACCAGCGCTCAAAGTCAGCCAATCATTCCTTTGACTGGCGCGATTGTTAGTAGTTCCATTATCCCAACGGCGAATACTTCTGCTAAGGACAACAGCCTCTTAATCACTCCGGCTGCAAGTCCCAGCAACCCGCTAGCGAATAGCAGTTTGATTGGCACTTCTACCGTGAAGTAATTGTAGGTTTGCTTGAGGGCGATCGAATATATAAAAACCCGGCTTCTTGAAGAAGCCGGGTTTTTTGCAGTTTTTGCAGTATGACGTTCCGCTTGAGCGGCTGTTGATAACTTTTGCTACAACACCGACCAACTTTGTCAGTCCGCTCCAACCGGATTGTTATGCCGGACGAGTTTTATCGAGTAATCTTTGATCGAGGCGGTAATCTTAAGTAGGACTTGCTGAATAAAATTAGAAAGCTTGCCAGATAAAAGGTTCAAGCTTTCTTGGCTCTACAGGAGTGCAAGTTATAGGATTATATAGGCTCAAAACCCTTGCACTTTCGTTCTTAGTTTCTGGATGAATTGTGGGATTTAGCAATAAACCTGCTATTTTTTAAGCTGTGTAGCTTCGTTTTTTCACTACGTACACTTTTTCAGCAAGCCCTAAGTAAGGGAGATTGAGCGACCCAGCAACCAATTGGGATAGTTAGGAAAAGTCGGGATTACTGACCTGCCACCCGGTATAAACTCAGTGGCAAGGAAGAGGAAGCTCTCCTCCCGGAAAAGATTCCTAAGCTTCTGGCTGGGAAACAGAGAGACATATAATATCAGCTAATATCAGTGATTACTATTTCTTTTCCACACCCCTGGAATGGATGTGTTACCTTAGATACCAAGGGGGGCATCTGTGAATATTAAGTGTTTCTGATCGATTATCAATGCCTTAATCGGATGTTTACTTATCTATGGAGTTCACATGAGAAAACTATCCTCCCGTCTGGTTTCACTGTCAGGAGTAGCAGCTATGTTGGTGCTTTCGACTGCTCCAGCTATGGCTCAATCCTCCTACAGGCAAAGTAGCGCAAACTCTCAAAGTCAATCCAGTGCGAACTCTAGGTACCAACCCAAGTATACTTGTTGGTCTCAGTGGTCTACGAGGCGCATGAGATCAGTCCGAGTTTGTGGATACAGGTAAGCGAACGTGTTCTATTAAGGTTGGATTTTCCAAAGCCTCAGTCTACCATCGTCGCTACCGCTTACAAGTAGTTGATCGTCGGGGCTAAACTTAACGGTGTAAACCTGTTTTGAATGTTCAGTCCCGATTCCTACTAATTCTCCGCTAATTAGGTTCCATACCCTAACAGTGCCATCGTAGCCCGCACTGGCAACATATTTATTATTATGGCTAACTCCTACTGACCAGACCCAGCCAGCATTTCCAGTTAAAGTATGCTGAACAGTACCAGTCTTAAGATCCCATACTTTTACACTGTTCTCCTGAATATTTTGATCGAAGCGGTCTTCCCCACTACCGCTCACTAAAACCCGATCGTTAGAACTGAATGCGACCGATAGGACTTGACCTCTGTGGCCTTCCAATATGTTGAGTAACTTCAAGCTATTGCTATCCCACAGTTTTATAGTTTTGTCATCACTAGCACTTGCGAAAAACTTTCCGTTATTACTAAAAGAAATAGATGTTATGTGATCCGTATGTGCTGGAATATTTTGAAGCAATTTGCCAGTATTTACATCCCAAACCTTTATCAATTTATCTTGACCACCTGAAACTATCCGTGAACCATCAGGGCTAAATGCAACTGCACGGACTGGTGCTGTATGACCTTTAAGCGTCTTAAGCAGTTGACCAGTTTTCCTATCCCAGATTTTTATATCTGTCTCTTGCAGATTTTTACTTTCCTGAAAGTTCCCATGTCCAGTAGCAACATACGCTCCATCTCGGCTAACTGAAATAGATAAAGCGTTACTTGATCTATCATCAAAAATAGTCGTGTTTCTTTTAGTTGTCCAGTTCCATAATTTGACAGGCGTGTTGCCACTTGCGCTGATTAGTTGTAACCCATCATTAGTAAATGTCATTGCAATAATATTTGATTGAGCCTCAATGGTCTGACTCAAAGGAAGCTTTGGCGGCTCTGGAAAAATAATCTGTCGAGTTATTAGCATCAAAAATACCAAAAAGCCAAGACTTGCTCCTACTTGAGCAAGTAAATTTCGCACCTTCACTGAAAGAAGGTTTCGCCACGTAGGCTTCTCCTCGCTATGCGGAAAAGTGAGCTTTTCTAGATGCGTTCTTTTTAAATCATCTGACTGCTCAGTGGCTATTACTTTTTTGCTAGAGCACTAGCCCATTTCCTAAATGTAGGGAAGTTAGCTCTCAAGAAGCTTTCTGTATCAATTTCGGCTTCGTAAGATAGACTAACGAATGGTGGCAGTAATGAAAGCGCCCCTTTTAGCTTTGCAGCCGCAGGTGCTTCAGGTTGACTAACTTCAGCATAAATTTTTTGTAACAAGTCCAAAATTTCAGGCGAGTATTGTGGATTCTGCTGTAAAAGTTTGACCCGCTCGACAATTTCCGTTATCACATCTTCGGCTTCTAAATCTACGATATCAACGGTCGGTACTCGCTCTGTCAAAATCTGCCAGTATTCTTCTTCAAACGGTCTAATCTCATCTTTGAGATCAGCAATCTGTTGTTTGATTCGCACTCGTTCTTCTGGCGCGATTGTCGTGAGCGTGTCTTCTTTTCCACCAAGTTGCTCACGTAGTCGTTTCAGGCTCTTCTCAACTTGACTAAGACGATCTCTCGACATGCACAGTCTCCATTCAAAATTCACTTCCCTTCAGTTTTACCCCATCTACTCCGTAATATCCCCAGGGTTTCCACGGAATTCATAAAGAATTTGGATCGGAGAAACATTTTCTGCGTATGTCCGCCATAAAAATGAACTCACTCTCTCACTCTTCACTCTCAGCTTGAGATGGGATTTGGCGTTGCTGATTTACGGTATGAACGATTCAATGTGAAAAAATGAAACAAGCCAGTCAGTCAATCGTCTGAATTTTCAAGTTATCCATTTTCATACCCTGATTAAGCAACGCCGGAATTTTTTGAGATATTTTTCTACTATAGCTGGTTTAAGAGTTCTGTGGGGGAATAAATGGGGAGGTTGCTACCAATGAAGTCTTTCCGATCGCGCGTGACGATCGCATCAAGTCGATCGATCGTCGCGCAGGCAAGTTGGATACTATCTTCAAAGTCTTTCAGTCCAAGACTGAGAGCGGTTTCGACGGTTTGGCGATCGACAGCACAAAATCGGAGTCCAGTTAGTAGCCGATGAATGGCAGCAAGGGCGACTTCACGACCTTCGGCTTTACGAATGATGTAGAAAATATTGGTGATGGTAGTTGCGGCGATATAGCCTTCCAAGTTGCCCCGTTCAATTTGCTCGAAAAGGGCGATCGCACTCTCGACAAAGGGTTCCAGTTCCAAGATTAAGTCTAGGACGATGTTGGTATCGATGAGAATTTTTACGGGATGGCTTACTGGTATTTTTGGGTGAGATAGTCGGTATATTCTGTTTGCAGTTCCTCATCGCTAGGGGCTAACCCAGAATGTTTGGCGATACCCCGAAGTCCGGTGAGAGTGCCAGGAGGGATAGCCTGTTGAGGAGTGGCGAGTTGTTTTTGCTGGAGAAATTCAGCGAAGTGGAGGACTTCGTTGATTTGGCTTTCTGGGAAAGTTTGGATTAGTTGATAGAGTCTTTCGGTGGCTGTCATGGCTTTTAGAGAGTCGGTGGGCTCGATCGCCTCCTAGTACAACTTTTAAATCTTACTCCGATCGCGCGATCGGCAAGAAAAAGTGGCACGATCTTGTAAACACGCAATTTTAATAGCTTCAATCGTACTTGCAACCTTGAGGACAGCTACAACTGATCGATCGTTACCAACCCGCCTTCTGTAAACTGAATCACCAGTTCTTGCTCTTCCAGCAAGGCAGTTCCAAGCAATGGTCGCCTTCCTGTCGCAATGACAAGGACTTCTCGCTCTTCACCATCCCAAAGGACGATCGCTTCGTGAATTGGTAGCAAGACTTCACTATTATCTGCCAAATTTGCGGGAATGTCGTGTCTAAAGGTTAAGCCCATCAATAAAACAGCTTCTCAAGGAAGACATAATTCCCCAGTGAAGCCTGTATCTATCACAAACTCTATAGGGATGCTTGAGCCATTCGGTAGCAAAAAAGTCAGCGTTACAGTTGCGTGTCTATTTGTCACAATCCCAGAAATCACTTGTAGACACGCTCCATGACACCACCAAATGATACAGCAACGTTATATCCAATACGAATACCAAAGAGTCGGGCGTTTGGGTGCTTCTTGCTAAGGTTACGGGATGCTTGCAATCCAGTTTTATCGACTTCATAATCACCTGTCTCAATGTCGATGATGACCATCTTGCCGATGTTTTCTTCCACTTCTACCTTTTCGCGGATGGTACTTTCATACAATTGCTTTGCACGTTGTGCAACTTCTTCACGGCTTAAAAGGATTGCCTGCATATATTGACTCCCGATTAGTAGGCTTTTTTGTGAATCCCTCCATGATAGCGCAGGCACCAGCAGTTGTAGTTGTAGGGTGCGTCAGTTACGAAATTATGAATCACCATCAAAAATATAATAGCTGACGCACCTGTAGTTTTGTGTGGTGCGTCAACTATTATATTTTTAGTTTAAACCGAAAATAATCGTAGCTGACGCACCCCTACAGATAAGAAAATGTAAGGGAAATATTGACATTACGATCGCACAATACTTCCTGTTTCCCGATCGTACTTAAACCCCTCAATCGTTCCTTCCTGAATTTTTTCGTGGGACTAAAGAAACCGGGTTTTTTGCCAAATCTGCGAATCACAACGCGTCTTCT
>NZ_JAUBOJ010000251.1:0-11077 GCF_036700185.1 Microcoleus sp. BM001215392
TGCATCTCTATTTTGCAAGGGCGAAGCATTTCGGCAGACAATTTATTAGTGAGAATCAGAGATTTACTGCCGAAATGCTTCGCCCCTACGCGTATATTTGCAAAAAGTGAGATGCACCCATTAATCTGGATTAAATCTGCGTTCATCCGCGTTGATCTGCCGACATCTGCGGTTTAAAATAAAAACATTTAATTATTATCGGAATTAGATTGCACCTCAATTTCTTCACACACCAATTCAGCAATTTTATGCGCCGCCCCCGATTCTCCCCGAACTGCACGCAAACGATCGCCAACGAGTGCTAATTTTTCAGGATGGCTCAAATAGTCGATCGCCAATTCCGCCACCACCTCCGGTTCCAGCTTCCCAATTAACTCCGGCACAATCTCCTCGCCCGCCCAGATATTCGGCCAAGCATAAAGCTTTCCCCTCCCCAATTGCAGAATCAGCCAATTAATCCCCGTCGCAAAAACAGAACCGACTAACGGCAAATTTGCCAACAATCCCGGCAAACCATCCCAAGCTTTCATCGCATCCAACTGCTGCGTCGGAATCAACACAATCATCGGTACAGCTAACGATCCCAACTCCGCAGTATTCGCCCCCACAGTAGTCAAACACAGACTGCATTTTGATAGCAAATCATAGGCTGGCGTCTCAGTCCAAAGTTCAATTTTTAACCCATTTGCTGTTTGCAAAAACGGTGATTCTGTTACATGAAGTTCGGCGGCTGAGTTGGCAAATAAATGCAAGCAGGGATTTTGTTTTGGGTCGGCAAAACGTGCTAGAGTTTGCACATCTATGGTAGGTGCAACCGGAATTACAAAGCGAGTTTCAGGGCGGACTCGATGAATCGATTGGGCGATCGCCAAACATAACGGTACACCTAAAGCTAGTTTCGCAGCCTTGGAACCGGGTAACAATCCAATTAATTCTATTTCCCGTCGGGGTGATGCGCCGTCTTTTGTCTCCGATTTGCGATCGCCTACTTCCGCAATCAAATCTCCCACAACTGCAAATTTATCAGCATATTTTTGCGGAACTTTAGCCAAAACTTCCGGTTTCATCGCCGCAAACCTATCAATCCAGCGATACCACCGCGCGTCCCATTCCGCATAAGTAACCGTGCGATATTTTAGCCTTTTACCAATAACAACGGTAAAAAATTGGTCGCCGCCTAAAAACAAAACAACTCCGGTTTTGTACCAATCCCAATTTTCCGCAGTTTTGCCCGATAATAAAAATCGAAAAAAATGTTCCGGTGCTTGCACTCTGTCCACTTCTGCATAGCTCAATGCGATTTCTGCTTCTTTCCCCGTGGCGTGCGGACAGGGGGACAGCACCACCGAGATTCGGGCTTCTGTGTCCCTGTTTGCCAATTGCTGGCGCAATGCTTGCACGGTGGGACGCACCCAAGTTGCTAATTCTCCGGGCCCGTTGGAGAGGATTAAAATATCGACTGTCATAGCATTTAAGATTTAAAAGGATACAAGGGAGAATTTATGACAGATTTAATGGATGCCGTCAAGATGGGTGATGTGGCGGCTGTAGAATGTGCGATCGAACAACGTGCAGATATCAACGCCAAAGACGAGGAAGGCGCGACGGCTTTGACGGCTGCGGCTGAGGTTGGCAATGCTGATATTGTCAAAAAATTGCTCGCAGCAGGTGCGGATGCTAAGAGTCAGGATAATGACGGTTGGACGGCGTTAATGAGTGCTGCTGCTGCCGGACATACCGAGATTGTACAGCTTTTGCTGGATGCGGGGGCGGATGTGAATGCTAAAACTATGGATGGTTTGACGGCTTTGATGAGTGCGGCGGGTAGCGGGCGCGCTGAAGTTGTGCAGGTTTTGCTCGATCGAGGTTCCGATCTCAAAGCCAAGGATAATAATACTTGGACTGCCTTAATCTGGGCATCCTCGGAAAATCACCAAGATGTCGTTGAGGTTTTGAAGCTGGCGCGCGATCGCACTTAAAGACTTAGCAACCGGGTTTATTGGAAAAACCCGGTTTCTGGATGGTACAATTAATTATCGGACTCCCAGCAGCGATCGGGCAAATCCGCTAATAGTTACGAGATTTCTAGCCAACTCTAAAGTCTATAGCAGTGTTAGATAATAAATTCAACTTGAGATTTCCGCCGCCTTCAATAACAGCGAGCGTGTCAAATCTACTAATTCCCGAAGTTCCATTGGGAAGGGAGACGGACAAGCCGTTCGTTTGGATAGCTAAATCTCGATTGTTGTTGATCGGAAATATCAACAATTTATCTAAAGAAGGTACTAAATCGTTTGATCCTAGCTGAATGCTATCCTGACCTTGGGTAAAGTTCCGAATTGTAGCAAAACCAGGCCCGATATATAATGTTGTTGCGGGTCTGAATCCCTTACCACCAGTACCTGATAAAAGTTCTCCGAGCTTGAAGAGATCGCGGCCGCTACCGCCAGTGAGAGTATCGAATTCATTACTACCGTCACTTTCATAATTTCGGCCGGCGAGAGTAAAGCTATTAACACTTGGAACAAAACCTACTTCAACTCCAATTAATTCTGTATTTCCCACCCCAGCACCGGTAATGATGTCATTCCCAGAAGAGCCGATAAAAGTCGCAGAGCGGCTGGGATCGTTTTTGCCGAAATTGAAGTAGTGTTCGCGACCAGTTTTCAAGGCTCCAGAGTTGACAAACGGCCGAACATCGGGATTGTTTTGTAAGTATTCTGTTTCAAAAAATGAAGTTCCAAACTGACCGTCTTTGATGCCGAATTGAATGAAATGCTGGTAGCCATTTTTAAAAGTTCCATTCTGAATAAACGGCTGCAACTGTCGGTTATTTGCCAGATAAAATGCTTCGTTATATTCAGGCGATACGCGCGATCGACCTTCTTCGTAACCAAACTGGATAAAGTGGTCTAAGCCTGTAGCAAAAGGTTTGTTTGGGTTGCTAGGATTGCGGACTAAGGCAGCGATGTCGAGATTTCCAGCAAGATAAGTATCTTCGTCAAAATACCGCGATACTTTAGTTAAGCCACCAGGTTGACCGAATTTTTCAAAGTGTTCTCTTCCAGATTTGACGATTCCGGCATCAATGGCTGGTTTGACCCAGGGATATGAGGCTAGGTAGTATTGTTCGTCAAAAATTGCGTAATTCATGGTTGCTCCTTTAAGAACCTAAAGTGCGATCCGATCGTACTTGTTTATAGTACAATTGTCCACAACACACAAAAAAGTCATTAATCATCACTATTAACTGATGACTAATGACCAATGACCAATGACTAATAACTATCCGATCGAGAAAGTACCGTTACCGTTAGATTGTTGGAATACCAAATTCAAACTTCCTCCTCCTTCAATCACACCCAGCACATCTCCAAAACGCTGGATTGACAAATTGCTGCCAACGGGAGTCAGGTTGTAGCCATCGCTTAAAGAATTTCCTTGCAGTTGGATCAAATCATCTGCTGCGTTGAAATTCCGAATAGTAGCTTGACCGTTACCCGTATACAGCGGTACTGCGACGCCATTCCCGGCTGTAGCAGGAACTCCGAGCACGAATGTATCAACTCCTGGCCCGCCAGTCAGGACATCAAATTCATTAACCCCAAAGCTTTCATATTGTCGATTTCCTCGGGGATCGATACCTACTTCGACTCCAATCAGTTCATTATTCCCTACGCCAATGCCTGTGAGAATATCGTTGCTGCGGCTGCCGACAAAAGTAGCAGATCGGTTGGGTTCGTTTCTCCCGAAATTGAAGTAGTGTTCCCGACCAGTTCTCAAGTTTCCAGAGTTGACAAATGGGACGATATCGGGGTTTTTTCTTAAGTATTCTGGTTCAAAAAATGAAGTCCCAAAACGACCTTCTTTGGCTCCGAATTGAATGAAATGCTGGTATCCTGATTTGAAAGGTCCATTGGGGCCGATAAACGATCGCAATTCTGAGTTATTTGCTAAGTAAAAATCTTCGCTATACTCAGGAGATACTGCACTGCGGCGCTGTCCTTCATCGTAACCGAACTGGATAAAGTGATCTAGCCCTGTCGCGAAAGGTGCACCTGGATTGACAGTGCGGACGAAAGGTCTGATGTCTGTGTTGACAGTAAGGTAAGCAGTTTCATCAAAATAGCGCGATACTTTGGTTAGACCGCCGGCTTGACCGAATTTTTCAAAGTGTTCTCTCCCGGATTTGATGACTCCTGCGTCAATGGCTGGTTTGATCCAAGGATATGAGGCTAGGTAAAATTGTTCGTCAAAGATTGCGTAGTTAGCCATGTTTTCCCCCAAGAGTTTTGATGAGTTTGATTGTGAATGCTAATTAGCTTTTCATTCATTCGATCGCTGACCCGGAACTTATATAATTCAGAAGTTATAAAATGGTTTTAAGTTCCTGGTAAATATTAAGTTTTGTGAAACATAAATTATCCTATTATTTTATTCTACATTCATAAATTATCTTTCTTTTACATCAGTTAATCTCTCTATCGCAAGTCTGATCTGTTATACAAAAGTTGGAGCTTGTTTCTGGATTTTTTTTCTCAAAGGTTTGTTGATTTTTTTAATATACATAATTTGCGATTAATGTAAAGTAAATTTTTGTAAATAAAATTTGGAGTATTTGCTCAAGGAATTAAGCAAAAAATGTAACGAAAAGTTGCAATAAATTTGTCGAATTGTGTAATTGGCAGGATCGAATCGCCTAATGGCAAGCGTTTTCTGGTAAAAATGCTTATGGGGGAAAAAATTCCCGCTTAGAGAAAACAGCATCTTAAAGGAGCCTAACCGGATGTTCACTCACGTCAAGCCCACCATTCGCCACGTCGTGCCGGAAAACTTGCAAGGGCGATCGCTCATGAAGGTGGTCTATGTCGTACTAGAACCGCAGTATCAAAGCGCCCTCTCCGCAGCGGTTCGAGCGATAAATAACAAAAATCCGAATCTGGCAATAGAAATCAGCGGCTATCTGATCGAAGAACTCCGCAGCCCGGAAAATTACGAGGCCTTCAAGCGGGATGTGGCTGATGCCAATGTATTTATTGCTTCTCTAATTTTTATCGAAGATTTGGCCGAAAAAGTGGTAGCGGCTGTAGAACCGCTGCGCGACAGCTTGGATGTCGCCGTCGTCTTCCCGTCAATGCCGGGGGTGATGCGGCTCAATAAAATGGGCAGTTTCTCGATGGCGCAGTTGGGACAAAGCAAAAGCGCGATCGGCGAATTCATGAAAAAACGGAAGGAAAAGTCCGGGAGTTCCTTCCAAGACGGAATGCTGAAACTGCTGCAAACTTTGCCGAAAGTGCTGAAATATTTGCCGATCGACAAAGCTCAAGATGCCCGCAACTTCATGCTGAGTTTCCAGTATTGGCTGGGCGGTTCCCAAGAAAACTTGGAAAACTTCTTGCTGATGCTGTCACATAAATATGTATTCAAAGGCCAAGAACAGTTAACTTTTCAAGAGCCCGTTGTCTACCCGGACATGGGGATTTGGCATCCTTTAGCACCAGGTATGTTTGAGGATGTCAAAGGATATCTGAACTGGTATAATGCCCGCACAGATATTTCCTCAGACCTCAAAGACCCCCTGGCACTTTGCATCGGTTTAGTGTTGCAGCGCACTCACTTAGTTACTGGAGATGACGCACACTACGTAGCAATAGTCCAGGAATTCGAGGCAATGGGCGCGCGGGTTTTACCGATTTTTGCGGGTGGTTTGGACTTCTCGAAACCGGTGGAAACCTTTTTCTTGGAAGTTGGGCCAAAAGGTGTGGCACCGCTGCCGATCGTAGATGCGGTAGTTTCTCTGACTGGTTTTGCTTTGGTGGGCGGCCCCGCGAAACAAGATCACCCAAAGGCGATCGAGACTTTGAAAAAGCTCAACTGCCCTTATATGGTGGCTTTGCCGCTGGTTTTCCAAACGACGGAAGAGTGGGAAAATAGCGATTTGGGCTTGCACCCGATTCAAGTTGCTTTGCAAGTGGCGATTCCTGAGTTGGATGGTGCGATCGAACCGATTATTTTGTCGGGTAGAGATGGCGCAACTGGAAAGGCGATCGCCCTGCAAGATAGAATCGAAGCAATTTCGCAGCGCGCCATGAAATGGGCAATGCTGCGCCGCAAACCAAAATTAGATAAAAAAGTTGCGATCACAGTATTCAGTTTTCCACCCGACAAAGGCAACGTGGGAACGGCCGCTTACCTCGACGTTTTTGGCTCAATTTACGAAGTATTGAAAGCCCTAAAAGGTAACGGTTACGACTTGCCAGAACTGCCGGATTCCGCCGAAAAACTGATGCAAGAAGTCATCCACGACGCCACAGCGCAATATCAAAGTCCGGAATTGAATATTGCTTACCGGATGTCGGTAGCTGAATACGAAGAATTCACTCCTTACTCGGAACGTTTGCAAGAAAATTGGGGCCCGCCTCCTGGACATTTGAACAGCGACGGACAAAATTTGCTGATTTTCGGCAAACATTTCGGCAACGTATTTATCGGAGTGCAACCTACTTTTGGATATGAAGGCGATCCGATGCGGTTGTTATTCTCTCGTTCTGCGAGCCCGCACCACGGTTTTGCTGCTTACTACACATATTTGGAGCGCATTTGGGGTGCGGATGCGGTGCTGCACTTCGGCACTCACGGTTCCCTAGAATTCATGCCTGGTAAGCAGATGGGAATGTCTATCGATTGTTATCCCGACAGTTTGATCGGCAAGATTCCTAACCTTTATTATTACGCCGCCAACAATCCCAGCGAGGCAACAATTGCTAAGCGTCGCAGTTATGCTGAAACGATCAGCTATCTGACTCCTCCGGCTGAAAATGCTGGTTTGTACAAAGGTTTGCAGGAACTCAGCGAGTTGATTGCTTCCTATCAAACTTTGAAGGATACGGGCCGGGGTGTGCCGATCGTGGATGCGATCGTCGAAAAATGCCGTTTGGTCAATTTAGACAAAGATATCGCCCTACCTCCCGAACAGGAAAGAGGCGTTGCTGCGGGCATGACTGCGGAGGAACGGGATAATTTAGTTGGCTTGGTTTACCGCAAGTTGATGGAGATTGAATCGCGGTTGTTACCTTGCGGTTTGCATATTATCGGCAAGCCGCCGACTGCAATCGAGGCGATCGCAACTTTGGTAAATATCGCCAATTTAGACCGCGAAGAAGACAACCTGATCAGCTTACCGCGAATTATCGCTAACAGTCTGGGACGCGATATCGAGGAAATTTACACAAATAGCGATCGAGGCATTTTAACTGATGTCGAATTGCTGCAAAATATCACCTTAGCCTGTCGGGAAGCCGTCGGCGCTTTGGTGAAGGAACAAACCGATGCGGAGGGGAGAGTTTCCCTAGTTTCCAAGTTAAATTTCTTCAACATGGGCAAGAAAACACCTTGGATTGATTCCTTGCACGCCGCCGGTTACAAAAAAGTCGATCCAGAACCGATTAAACCGCTGTTTGAGTATCTGGAATTCTGTTTGCAGCAAGTTTGCGCTGACAACGAATTGGGCGCTTTGTTGCGCGCGTTAGAAGGCGAGTATATTGTGCCTGGGCCCGGCGGCGATCCGATTCGCAACCCGGATGTTTTGCCTACTGGCAAGAATATGCACGCTTTGGACCCGCAGTCAATCCCCACGACGGGTGCGGTGAAGTCTGCTAAGGTTGTTGTCGATCGGCTGTTAGAAAGACAGCGCACTGATAACGGCGGTAACTATCCCGAAACCATCGCCGTTGTGCTGTGGGGAACCGACAACATCAAGACTTACGGCGAATCCCTCGCCCAAGTGATGTGGATGGTAGGAGTGAAGCCAGTACCCGACGCCTTGGGCCGCGTCAACAAACTGGAATTGCTGTCTTTAGAAGAGTTAGGCCGTCCTCGAATCGACGTAGTAATTAACTGTTCCGGCGTCTTCCGCGACTTGTTCATCAACCAAATGAACTTGTTAGATAAAGCCGTGAAAATGGCAGCGGAAGCCGACGAACCGTTAGAAATGAACTTCGTCCGCAAACACGCCTTGAAGCAAGCCGAAGAAATGGGCATCAACCTGCGCCAAGCAGCAACCCGCGTGTTTTCTAATGCGTCCGGTTCCTACTCATCTAACGTCAATTTGGCGATCGAAAACAGCACTTGGGAAAGCGAAGCCGAGTTGCAGGAAATGTACTTAACCCGCAAATCCTTCGCCTTTTCTTCCGACAACCCAGGAACAATGGAACAAGACAGGCAGATTTTTGAATCATCCTTAAAAACTGCTGAAGTAACATTCCAGAACTTAGATTCTGCGGAGATTTCGCTAACCGACGTATCGCACTATTTCGACTCCGATCCAACCAAATTGATCGGCAGTTTGCGCGCCGACGGTAAGCAACCAACATCCTTCGTTGCTGATACCACAACAGCCAACGCGCAGGTACGGACGCTATCAGAAACCGTGCGTTTAGATTCGCGCACCAAGCTGCTGAATCCGAAGTGGTACGAAGGGATGTTATCCCACGGTTATGAAGGCGTGCGGGAGATTTCTAAGCGTCTGGTGAACACGACTGGATGGAGTGCGACTGCGGGCGCTGTGGATAATTGGGTGTATGAGGATGTGAACGGTACGTTTATCCAAGATGAGGAGATGCAGAAGCGTTTGCTTAACTTAAATCCTCATTCTTTCCGCAAGATTGTCAGCACTTTGCTTGAGGTGAATGGCCGGGGTTATTGGGAGACTTCGGAGAGTAATTTGGACAGGTTGCGCGAACTTTATCAAGAGGTGGAAGACCGGATTGAGGGGGTAGAATAGAGTTATAATGTAGTAGGGCAGGCCCAAAAGCCTGCCCTACGTTTTATTTTGGGTATACAAAATGACTGTCATAGGTCATCGAATGACTTGAATATTGTACTTTTTAACCATTGGGGCATAGACCATTCATCTTGCCAAAGTATGTTATGTTTTTTGCTGTAATAGGTCAATCCTAGTTTAGACCAATACTTTCTCATAATGAGTTGGCCTTTAGTTTTAGAGTATTTACCTTCTAAATCCTTCATAGGTATAGGGTGACAACTTACAATTTCTCCTCTAGCGAACAGTTCTAAGAACAACGCTAATGCTTGAAGAGCATATCCATGTCCTCTAAACTCAGGTTCAATAAAAATATAATCTATATAAAAGAGATATCTGCTACCATAAATTTTTTGATAATTAGTTTTCTTCATAAAGAAGAATTCAGCCACACGAAATAAATCAGAATCAAGGTCATCTGCAAAGCTGACTAATCTTCTGGGTGAATAAGCTAAATCAAATCTGTGCGCTAGTATATAGCCTAGTTGTATATCTTTTTCTTCGTCAGTGTCCTCATCATAAAATTCTGTTTTAATAGGTGTCTTGAAAGGTGTTATTAATAAGTCGTGCCCCTCAACAATATAAGCAGTTGGTTCAATTTGAAAGTACATGACAGTAAATTACAGAGAAGATTAGGTTTTAGGTAAAGAAAGTAAGGGCAATTATAGCAGATCGATCCTGGTTTCGCAAGCTTGTACGAGCGCGATCGTCTTTCCCTGCATCGCCCCTCCGCTTTCCCCCTAATCGGACTTTGGCGAGTATTCTCGAAGAAAGTGGTGTTTGTTCCAGTCTCAAGTAGTCTTGACACGATATTACCTCACACTCTTGACAATGATATCACGAAATGATATCATTTTATTTTAAAACAACAAATAAAATATTTATGGAGCTAAATAATAAACAGCGTAAGATTTTAGAAGCAATTTTTACCGATCCTATACCAGCTAATATTAACTGGCAAGATATTGAAAATTTATTTACAGCACTAGGTGCTGCTGTAACTCAAGGTTCAGGTTCGCGGGTTCGCATTTTATTAAATGAGGTTAGAGCTGTATTTCACGAACCACATCCTCAAAAAGAGACAGATAAAGGAGCTGTTAAATCAGTCAGGGAATTTTTGATAAAGGCGGGGGTTGAACCATGATGACTTAGCTGTTAACGGGAAAATCATTGCGGATAGCCCAAATTAACAAGGGTATTAGCATAAAATTCATCATTCACAAATTGAACTTATTGAAAGAGGAAGAGTATTACAGCCATGATGACTTACAAAGGTTACAGTGCTAGCATTGAAGTAGATTTAGAAGCGGAAATTCTTTTCGGGCGAGTGCTTGATATTAATGACGTAGTGACTTTCAAAGCACAAACTATTGAAGAAGCGCGCCAAGAATTTCAAAACTCCATCGATGATTATCTAGAGTTTTGCAAAGAATTAGGACAGGAACCTGATAAACCCTTTTCAGGTAAACTTCCCTTCCGCACTACTCCCGAACATCACCGCAAAATCTTTATTGCGGCCAAGAAGGCTGGCAAAAGTATTAACAACTGGATGGATGAGGTTTTGATTAAGGCGGCAGAGCAAGCGATGCACACTTAATTAGCTTAGGATAATGAAGTACAAAGTAATCATTGACTGGAGTGAGGAAGACCAGGTATTTATTGCCGAAGTACCTGAATTGCCAGGATGTGCGGCTGATGGCGAAAATTATCAAGAAGCATTGCAAAATCTAGAGATTATTATGCAGGAGTGGATAGAAACGGCTAACGCACTGGGTCGTCCTATTCCTCAACCGAAAGGTCGATCGATGTTTGCGTAGTTGATTGAAGGGTTATAATTTAATAGGGCAGGCAAAATGACTGTTTGCAAATGCTGGGAGTAGATTACGATCGGTGTATGAGGGAACCAACGGCAGAACAGTTACGGAGTTTATATCGGCTGTGTCATCTACTTACAAACATGATGTTCCACCCAATTCACATAGTGCGTTTAGATGAACGGACTCTTAATCTATTTATCTTAGCAGGACAAAGCGAAGAGATTGAGTTTGAAATTCAACCTGATGGGAGTATTGAGCCATGAGTAATGTCAATTATGCTGCAATGAGCGATCGCGAACTAAAGCGATACATTCTCACCTACAGAGACGATCGCGAAGCTTTCTATGCTTACATGGATCGACGGCATTCCCGCCCCCGCAAAGTTACTATAAAACTTGACGATCCAGCTTGGCAAGAGAAAATGATATCAGCTATTCGG
>NZ_JAUBOJ010000252.1:0-11009 GCF_036700185.1 Microcoleus sp. BM001215392
CAGTTGGCAGTTGACAGTTGGCAGTTGGCAGTTGACAGTTGGCAGTTGGCAGTTGGCAGTTGGCAGTTGACCGAAAGAAGAAGGAAGAAGGAATTAAGAACTTCCTCATCGTCTTTACCCTTGCTTAAAATTTAAAATTTGCTCGCTCCAATAAGAATTACCGAAATAAACCAGATTTCTGCTTGTAATTCCTCGGTTTGATAGCTAAATATTTACTCTTCGCATCGGATTTCAGAGTTAAGAGTGCATCCCAAAATCTCAAAATCCAAGATTCAAAAATCCTACTTCAAAACTAATAATTAATTAAAGTGCGTTCTTTTTGGTCAGATCCTTTCTTGTGGATTCACCTTTCTGGGGCGGCTGCACTGCCGATTTTCCTCGGACTGTGCTTGCTGGGACTGGCAGTGGGTTCTCCCATGCTCCCTGTCTGGTTAGAGGTGTTTTTAGTTGGTGTAGCAGGTATTGCTCCTGTGCTGTGGATGCAGTGGTTTCGCCCTTTTTACATTTTTAGTATTTTAGTTGTGGCGGTGAAACCGCAGAATTTAACTTCTGTGCAGCAGCGGATTCTGACTCGGTTTAAAACTAAATTAAATCAAGGAATCGCTCTTTTTGTCCCTGTCGTGCTGGCACTAATTTTGTGGCAACTCTACCGATTGGCTCCCCTGGCGGCTTCGGTGGCTCCGTTTTCTCCTTCCTGGCGGTGGGCTGGATTGTCGCTGGCGGCTTGTGGTTTTTTAGCGAGCAATTTGTTTTTGCAGGTATCTGCTAGTGTCTTGGCGGTTTTGCTGACGCCGGAATCGAAATTTTCAGCCACCAAGCCTTATATTTTAGAAAAAATTCGGCAGGATTTTACGATCGCACCTTGGCAAGTCGATCGACTTTTGCCAGCTTTTGCACCCGAGGAGATAACTGCCGCCGAGCCCGCACCCTTCGTGTCAATTGAGCCAGCATTCCCTAGGGAGAATTCGTCAGCCACGAGGATTGTCAACCCAGAACCTGCTGACACCAAGGTTGCTACATCCCTACCCGAGCCGTCGCCCGAAAAGTGAAATAAAAAATTAAAACTCCGAGAATTGTAGTTTAAGCTACTTTAGTTTTGACAGATGTATGCCATAAAAAAAGAGGTAAGGTCTGTGGTCTGATAGAGATTATTAATAATCTTAATATTTAATTTTTAATCGCAGGTTCTGGATATTTATATTGGCTATTTGGAGAGAAGAATCTATAATAGAAAGTGTCAAGGTAAGCTTTCAATCCTTACAGGGGATAAAAACAGAGGTATCACAATATGGCGAATTATCTACCGATCGCAGAACAACCTCAAGCGCCAGAGCCGATCGAGCTGTGCGAAGATTCTGAAATTTGGGGCAGTCTCAAATCGGCGATCGGCGCAAGTTCAGGATTTCAACGCTGGCAGCTAGAACTCAATTTTGAGAATCAGCAGCAAAATGCCACCATCGATCAGCAGGTACGCTCCTATCTGCGCGAAACTTTAGAAACTTTGGCTTACTGAGCGCCCTCAAACCAAATATTGTCACGATTTGTGGATTTTACAGCCTTATTTTGCTGGCATCCCCTCCAATATGCTAAGTGAGTGGCGAAAGTGAGTGCAGAACGCGACTTCCGACATCAAATTGCAGGGGACAGTATTTCTACTTATTAAATTGGAATTAATTCTCGCATCCTACCTGCAACAGACATTTATAAAAATCAACCTAAAATAAGCTCCAAACCCCTCAATACAAAGCGAATCGCAAGCTAAATATTGATGAGTTTGCTACCTAAACTTTCTATAATTCAGATAGATGCAAGATAAAATTAACAGTGCTTGAGTGGCGGTAGCTCGAACTATCCCCATCAACCTGATTGCAACTGTTTTGCACCGTATGTCTTATTTAATACTATACAACCAGAGTTTAGGAAAATGCGTTTAGTCATAGTTCAGTATGCGGGGGATTACGCCGAAGCTTTCGAGCGCTTGGCTGGAAGGGGAAGCGAAAACTACTACGCTCAAAAATATTCTGTGGATGCCGTCACCGAGATGGCAAAACGATCCGAGTCAGTCACGGTGATTTGCTGCATAACTCCAAAATTTGAAAATCGGGTTCTAGAAAACGGCGTGCGGGCGATATCTTGCGGATTCGATAGCACAATAGATTCCCAAAAATTGATCGAGTTAATTGCCGAGCAAAATCCGACTCATTTAGTGATGCGGACGATTATTCCAGATGTTTTGAAGTGGGCAATCAAACGTAAAATTAGAACCATCGCTGTATTTGCCGAATCTATTGCTAATGCCACTTGGCGCCAGAAAATTCACAACTATTTTCTGGCTAATTTGTTGAATAAAAAGCAAATAGAATGGGTGGGAACTTACGGAATTACTTCATCTTTATTGTTTAAAGAAATTGGAGTAAAACCCGATAAAATAATTCCTTGGGACTTCCTTTTAGATAGCGATCCCGGTTCTCTTGCGCCGAAAGAAATACCTGCGAATCTCAAAAAATTGAATTTATTTTACGCTGGTTTGTTAGTACAAAGCAAGGGAGTTGGCGATATCTTAGAGGCGGTAGCAAAGTTAAAAGAGCGCCATATATCAGTGCAGTTAAAAATGGCAGGGAAAGGAGAAGAAGAGTTTTTTGCCCAGCGCGTCGAAGAGTTGCAGATCGAAGATTCTGTAGAATTTCTGGGAATTGTGCCAACTCCTACTTTAGAACCTTTAATGAGAGAAGCTGATGTCGTGCTAGTTACTAGCAGGCACGAATATCCCGAAGGCTTTCCCCTAACAATTCAGCACGCTTTGCGTACTAGAACGCCGATCGTAGCTTCGGATCACCCGATGTTTAAAACCCACTTGAAGCACGGGGTTAACTCCATGATTTTTGAGGCGGGTAACTCTCTGGCTTTGGCAGAATGTATGGAAAAACTAATTTCGGATTCAGCCCTTTATCACAATCTTTCTGTTACTTCTCATTCAACTTGGCATCAGTTGCGGCTGCCTGTAAAATGGGCCCAATTGATCGATCGCTGGCTGGATGATACCCCTGAAAGCAAACAGTGGTTGTTTGAACAACGGCTGGCTTCTGAATACTACAATCCCAAATCCCGCCCATAACCAAGACAACCCTTCGCGGGTGCAGGCAGAAAATGCCTGGGATGTGTTTGAACGAGGCGGCAGTTATCGCGTTGCACAGGCGATTTAAGATAGATTAAAATAACCCCTAACTGATTCGCTAAGGGCAGCAGTTAGGGGTTCTTTTAATGTTGATAGCAGTTGCTCAACAGGATGCAACTGTAGAGAATATCTCAACAATTATCCAGTAAGTCATTCCCACTTCTTTAATCTGCAATGCGAAAATTGAAAATGGGATGACTTGATGGAAAACTTTAGCCTGCGGTTGCTAAAGCCGGACTTTTAGTTTTGCCGATCGCCAAACACTTTTTAACACCAGCAATTACATCTTCAACATCTGCATCGGTTAATTTTGCTGAAATTGGCAAACTAATGGTGTGCAGTCCGATGTAGCGAGCATTCGGATAGTCTTCGGGCTGCCATCCAAACATTTCTTGGTAAACGGGATGTTCCGCCAGACTCATGTAATGTACGCCGACACCGATATTTTCAGCATTGATAGCGTTGAGAAACTCATCGCGGCTGATGCCTGTTTTGGCTTCATCTACCAGAATGGTGTAGAGGTGATAACCGTGAATTGTATCTGCTTCTGGGTTGGCGGGCAGAGTAATCGGCAGATCCGCAAAGGCTTCGTTGTAGCGCTGCCAAATTTGCTCCCGGCGCTGCCAATAGGGGGCGACTTGTTTTAGTTGATGAATGCCGATCGCAGCTTGTAGATCCATCATATTGTATTTAAAACCGACTTCCACGACTTGATAGTGCTTGTAGCCCGAGTCACCGAAGCGTTTCCAAGCATCTTTGCTCATACCGTGTAGCGCTAAAATTTTCAGCCTGTCAGCGTCTGCTTGAGCGCGAGCCAGAATCATGCCTCCTTCGCCCGTGGTGATGTTTTTGGTGACATAAAAGCTGAAGCATCCGAAGTCGCCAAATGTGCCTGCTTTTTTTCCCTTGTACTCTGTTTCGATCGCGTGAGCGCAGTCTTCAATTAACTTCAAATTGTGACGGCTAGCGATCTCGCACAGGGCATCCATATCGCAGGGACGACCGGCAAAGTGAACTGGTAAAATTGCTTTAGTTTTGGAAGTTATTTTTGCTTCGACTTGAGCCGGGTCAATATTCATAGTCACCGGATCGACATCTGCCAGTACCGGTGTTGCTCCGGCGTGGACGATCGCATTAACCGTAGCGCAAAAAGTCATCGGAGTAGTAATGACTTCATCTCCTGGCTTTAACGAAGCAGCGAGGATGCTCAAGTGCAGTGCCGCCGTACAGGAATTAACTGCGATCGCGTACTCGGAACCCTTATAAGCTTTGAAGTCATTTTCAAAAGTCATGACTTTCGGGCCTGTGCCCAACCAACCTGTTTTCATGGTTGACACCACTTCTTGAATTTCAGCATCTTCGATCGCCGGAGCGCCGAACACCAAGAAACGGTCTTTTGAACGAATAGGATTGTTGTTCATGTTGCTAGTGTTACCGAGTTAATAGAGTCGAGCGAGTGAAAGTGTACTACCCTGACCAGTACGATTTTATTTCAACGATTTGAGGTGCTGTTAATTAATCCAGTCTCTCAGCGTTTGTGTTTTCAACTTTTTTTAGTCAAGAGTTTTGGGGAATGCGTTGTCTCAGGGCATCTGTCTTAGCACGAGCTTACTAATGACGGGCCGTTTTTTCGCAATGGCCAGACTCTGACAGCGTTTCTCTATCTTAAGACACATAATCTGCAATGTCCAGCCGATCTTATTTCAGTTTATGGGGGATACAGAAACACTTACCCGCATTTTTTAAATTACATATTTTTATCAGTAAAAATACGGATATTTTATTTATTTTTTTGGTCAACGCTCGCATATTTATCGCGAGACTTCTGCGACAGTCAATTTAAAATCAGGCAAATTTTGCACGCATAAAATCTGAGAGGGCAGTCATTGATACAGATTGAGAAACATTCACCCGATCGATCGCACAAATCAACCGTGCCCGACAAAATGCCCTACAATCGGGGCAGGCGAATCTTGTTGAGAATATCTTGCAGCCGTTCGGAAACGCCGCCCAATTGTTCTGACAAGGCTACAAGTTTACCGTAAGCTTCAACTAAACGATCGCCCTCAACATCAACCTCAGCAGCCGGATAATTCTTCATCGCTTCGAGCAGGGTAATCTCGTTATCATTAGCTGCCGATAGTACCAAAGCCTCGCGCAACGCTTCTCGATTTGCCTTCCCTGAAGGAGTGCGAATTACCTGACCCACCTCATCGAGAACGATGTCTCCCAGCTTACTGTTGAGCGTTTCACCTACAAACCTTTGACTGACTTTGACCGATCTCATCAGACTTCTGCGAATTGCTTCCGGGTCTTTTTTCGCTTGGCTAAGCAGCATTTCTAGCCCGGGCGACATTTTTCCAGTTTGTGCAAACATTTCTAATTCGCTAACTGGTAAAGTCACGCGGATCGCGCTGTATTTCAGTACCACCTTTTCGGCAGCCACCGCTGCACTGCTGTAAAATACAATTCCCGCGCCTGCGGCTAAAAATAACGTCCACCGCCTTTTGAAAAATGACAAGTTCATAGCCAAGCCTCCGAACATCTGTTTCTACTTTGACTTTGACACATTTGGCAACTTGCAGCTTTTAGTAAAATGCCCAACGCCAGCTCTTCTATAAGTGAAGGCTGGCGCTGGGCTAAAATTTATTTTATATATTTAGGGTCTTTATGAAAGCTGACCCCAATTGAACGAGCTAGAAGCGGTTTATGATTAGGGTCTTTAAATTTGCTGACCCCACTTGAACCCACTTACTTATAATGACAGGGATCGATCGCAAACCAGGGTTTCGTAATAATTTCTTTATAATTATAACTTTTCCTTGCTTGAGGTATCTTTTTGTATTGATTTGTAAACTTTTGTTACTTGGACTTGGGGGCTCGGGCCTCGGCGCGCTGCTCAAGGCGAAACAGGAACACCATCAGAGCCACGACTCCGACTTGGAGGGCAAAATTGGGCAAAGCAGAGCCAATTTCGCGGCCCGAGGCAATTTTAGCCAAGAAAACCACACCGCCAATAAAACCGGAAGCACCGCAAGCTACGTAAACAAACTGTCGCAGAGGCCGATAGGGAGCGGCCATTTCTGCGGTTAAACGCTCGTATTGTTGGCGGCTGAGGTTGCGTGGGTTTTTTGGGGTGGTGCGATCGTCCGAATTGGGAAGTGGCATAAATTTAAGAAATAAGTAAATTAGGATTGGGCAAAAAAAATCCGGTTTCTGGGAAAAATCCTCGGGCCCAGGCGGTAAATACAGCCGAAAAACCGGGTTTTTGGTGCTGCGTGCCCCAGTCGAGCCAATCGGGGGCTACAACCAATATGTCACAACTGCCGAAATAAATCACCGCTGGAGCAAAAGCACCACTGTTTGCAAACAGCCGACAAAAATGCCCAAAACGCCTCCTAAATTTACAATTCCCTGCAACTCGCTTTTGACAATTCCTTGAATTGCTAACTCTAAATCTTCGGGAGAAGTGCCTTTTACTCGATCGACAATTACCTGGTCGATATTCAAAATCGGGATCGCCTGAGCTACAATATTTTCTAAATCCCGCTCCAGATAGCGATCTAAAACCAAAGCCAGTTCTTTGCTGACAATTTCCAGGGAAGCATTCATCGCCGACGAAGTTTGCAATCGATTCAGAAGCAACCGCGAAATACTTTCCCAGTCAATAGATTTGCTCAAGCCCTCAAGTACCTCTGTACCTCGCTCTTGAACGTAGTTGCGAACGCTGTCGCGCATGGTTTTTCGCAACTGTCTCACCGTCGAAACCGGTAAATTTTGCATCGACAAATTTTGCAGCCATTCCTGAAGTCGCCCGCGAATTCCCAAGGAAATCGTTAACTCTGCTAGCCGCTGATTTGTAACTTGTCTGTCATCTAGGCAAAAAGTCCGCAGCCGAGTTAAAGTGTTACGCAAACCAAACAAATTTGCTACTACCCAATAAGTGCCGCTGGTTTTTTCTCGAAATCCTTCATCGATAATTGAAATATTGCGATCGGTCAAAAAGTCAATCAGAGCTTGCCGCAGCACTTCCGGTGGTATTACTATCTGCAACAACCAATCAGACAACTGAGCAGCTTGAGAGTCAGTTAGCTGAATCTCCAGCAAAACTTGGTCAAAAATTTGATTGAGCTGAACTTCTAAAAAATCTTCCCGGCGCGCCAAAACTTTGAGAATTCGCGGCACCGATTCCCCCAGCAAATCTCGCAGAATGTTAGCAAGAATTTTAGCAGTTTTTTGTTCGGTGTCTGCTTTTACTTGATCGAGGGCCAACTGCAACAGCCAGAGAATCACCGACTGCATCCGCTCGGTTTGCAGGAGGCGGCGTGCTAAATTTTGCAGTTCTTCTGGTGTGAGCAGCGAACCCATAATTGTGTCAGAAATTCGCTTAGCCAAGCGCTCTTGGTTGCGGGGGATCAAGCCGGGAGTGAAAGGCAACTGCCGCCCTTTGATGTAAATAGCTCGATAGGGGCGGAACAGCATTTTGATGGCTATATCGTTAGTGAAATAGCCAATAATTCCTCCCACTACAGGTGGGGCTAACAACAGCCAAATTTCAGACGGATTCATCAATTATTGGGAAATTGGGAATTGGGAATTGGGAATTGGCCTTCCCAGGGCATCGGGCATCGGCCAAAGAGGGCATTGGTTATTAGTTATTAGTTATTGGAAATTAGAACAACAAGTAACAAGTAACAAATAACTAATAGCAACTGTCAACTGTCAACTGTCAACTGTCAACTGTCAACTGACTAACACCAATACTCCCATCATAGCTCCCGCAATGGGGTAGTGGGTGGCGGTGGCAAATCCGGCTTGGCGGGCGATCGCGACTTGCTCGGAGCCGATCGGGAATTTTTCTAAACTAGGATTAATGTAGGCATATTCTTGAGTCATCCCAAATTGCTGAGCAACGGGCACCACCAGAGTGTCGAGATAAAACTGCTGAAAGCTGAGCATTAGCGAATTGCTGGGGCGGTGGAAGTCGAGAATAGCTGCTTTTGCGCCCGGTTTGAGAACGCGGTGCAATTGGTGAAGACTGCGGGGGATGTCCGTCACGTTACGCAGCCCGTAACCCATGGTGGCGCAGTCGAAGTAATTGTCGGGAAAAGGCAAGTCTAGGGCGTCAGCTTCTACCCAGGTAATCGGACTTGCAGGGGTGAGAAAAGGTCGATCGCGCCTCGCTGCAACGGCCAATTGTTCGGCAGAAAAATCTACTCCAAATACGCAACCGGTAGGCCCTACTTGCTGTGCTAAAAGTAGAGCTAGATCCCCGCTGCCACAGCACAAATCTAAACAAGTATTTGCGGGGGCAGCATTGCTCCATTTTACCGCCATTTGCTTCCAAATTCGGTGCTGCCCCAAGCTCAACCAGTCATTCATTTGGTTGTAAACTGGTGCAATTCGATTAAATATAGTTTTAATTTTTTCTGCGTTATTAGTCATTGGTGATTAGTTATTAGTTATTGGTGATTAGTTATTGGTTATTTATTTGTTACCAATGACAGTTGACTGTTGACTACTAACAACTGACCACTGCTTTCCTAACAACTGTCACAGGTCAACAGTCAACTGTCAACTAATTAATCACCTTGAAAACTCGTCAATACCAAAGCCACTTGTTGAGCGGCGAGGTGAACTGTTGTGAGTTCGTCGGGGCGCAGGGAGCAAGGTTGGTTCCACTGGATGGACATCAGCGCGATCGATCGACCGTTGTGAATTACCGGCACTGTTAGGTGAGCTTGAATGCCTGATTTTTGATAGTGTGGCAGGGTGGCGAGGGCTGTGTCGGTGGCAATATTCACAGCACCCTGAATAGCTTGAGAGGAGATCGCCTCTAGAACCAGAGGGTCATCTGCTAGCCAATTTTCCACTGTTTGGCCGCTGGTGTGAATCCCTTGGGCTGGGATTAAAACGTTTCCTTCCACCAATTGCAAAATGCAAGCGTCGGCCAAAAAATTATCGCTCACAGCCGTAGCAATTGGCTCTAAACTTGCTTCCACACTCGGATAATCCACAGCCGTTTGCATGATGGTTGCTAACAGTTGTATTTGATTTTGGGCGCGGTGCAATTCCTCAGTCCGCTGCTTGAGAACTTCATAGGTCTCGGCCGCTTTTTGCACCACCATTTTCAATTCGTTCGGGTCCCAAGGCTTGGTGATATACTTGTAAACCTGTCCGGAGTTAATCGCATCCACCAAGTCTTCAATATCCGTAAAACCAGTCAAGATAATTCTGACCGTATTCGGAAACTGCGGCACGGTTTTGCTGAGAAATTCCGTTCCCTTCATTTCTGGCATCCGCTGGTCGGAAATGATGACGGCGACCTCGCCCTCGATACCCAGGACTTCCAAGGCGCGAATCCCGCTCTCTGCTTTGAGCACGTTAAAATCTCGTCGGAAAGTGCGGTAGAGTAAATCCAGATTGTCTGGTTCATCGTCTACTACCAGCATTTTGGGTTTTTTCGGTCGGTGTAGGGTCATGAGCTGGCGTTTAATTTGATCGAGCTCTGGAATGGCATTATCCATAACAATACGATAAACTCCCCTTTGTAAATTTAGGCGAGCAACTATTCTGTAACAATAGTCTCACAACTCCCTTACCATAAATCTATCGCTCTGCCGCGACAGGAACCTTGCTAGTATCCAATTACACATAAATTAACGCTGGTTTTTGATTCAATTATGACTGATACACCTCAAGATTCTTCCCCTTCTAAACCTGCACCTTCCACTGATGCTGTGGATGTCGAAAAGTTAATTCGATCGCTCCGCCGCAAGGAAGGCACCTGGGTAGAGTGGGGACAAGCCTGCACGGCACTGTTGCAAGCGGGCTGCAACTCTCAGCAGATTTTTGAACAAACTGGTTTTGAGCCTATTCAACAAAATCAGGTCGGCGTTGCAGCCCAAGTTTACACCAGCATGGTCAATGCTGGTGCTTCGGAGGAAGTTCGATCGCACTTTCTACGCAAAGGTAGTGATATTTTATACGAGTTTCGGATTCTTTCGCAAGTAGAACGAGCCGGAGCGGCAGCTTTGATGCTAGCCCACAATTTGGATGTTGACGATGCGCGCCAAGTTGCTAAGGCGATGAAGGAGTTTTCGCACTTCGGGAGTCTCCCGCAGGGGTTCACAGACACTCCTGGGGATGCTGTAGCTTACCAGTGTTGGCAGTCAGCGAGACAGAAAAGCGATTTGCAAGAACGATCGCGCTTAATTGCTCGCGGTTTAAAATTAGCTAGCAGCCAAACTGCTAGGGCGCAAATCGAGCAGTTGCTGGTAGATTTTACCGTAGTTTCCAGGCGGGCGGCGCCTCGTTTACCAGTTTACAGGCTCGATACCGAGGAACAACTGCCTCGGATTGTCCCGGTTGTAGGCAAATTGCCCCTTTCTACGTCAGATTTGCTGGCTGTGCCTTTGCCGGAGGAAATCGAGCCCTTCCGCATGGTAAAGTTTTCCGGAGCCGGAGCTTGGGTGGCGATTCCTGGATGGCAGGTAATTTTGAACGCGGAAGATCCGGTGGCGGTTTTGGAAATGAGCGATCGACTGCCGGTACCGCTGCAAGGTAAAGTTGAAGAAGTTTTGATTATTGCCGATCGCGCCCAAAGACAGTGGGAAGCAGACAGTTATTTCCTCGCCGATAATGGTGGCAATTTAGAATTGCAATGGTTTGAAACATCTCCCCAGTTGTCGATTTTGGGACGAGTTGTTTTAGTGATGCGACCGAAGAAGATTGTGGATGAAGATTATACCAAAGATGGATGGCAAATTGACGATTAGGCAGTTGACAGTTGACAGTTGACAGTTGACAGTTGACAGTTGACAGTTGACAGTTG
>NZ_JAUBOJ010000253.1:0-10901 GCF_036700185.1 Microcoleus sp. BM001215392
TTTCGCCCAAATGCTACGCCCCTACATATACATTTCGACTTTTGCAAGAGATATAGTGTCAGTGAATTGAATTTTTAGGATAACTGGAATCGCTAAAGTAGGCTGCTCAAAACTCCAATGTATCGATCGCCCAATGCCATTTTTTCTGATGCAGCCGATCGCACACCTGCACTTTCAGGGCCGCTAAATATTGCTGAAATTCCGGTTTTTCCAGGCCGCTGCGCCACATCACCAGAGCATCTTCTCCGGTGTCTTCGTAATATCGTTTGCGCCGTCCAGCTTCTTTAAAACCAAATTTTTTGTACAGGGAAACTGCGACTAAATTTGAGTCGCGCACTTCCAAAGTCGATCGCTCTAGTTGTCTGTCACAAGCCGATTTTAGCAAAGCCCAAAGCAGAGCTTGTCCCAAACCCTGACGTTGAAACTGAGGATGAATTGCCAGCATGGTAATGTGAGCTTCTTCTAAAATTGCCCACAAACAACCAACACCGATCAGCATTGAGGGAACTTGTAGGGGCGGTGCCCCCGTGCCCGCCCAGTTTTGACCTAATTCACAGTCCTCAGTTTCCCATGTCCACAAACCTAATAAATCGCTGTTAGGACTGTCTAACTCGCGCCTGTAGCCTTCGATCGCCCAAATTCCCCCAAAACAAAGTCGATCGAGCTCTACGGCGTCAGGCAGGTGTTCTGGGGCGAGATGTTTGATTTCTAGAAAACGCACAGGGGATTTTAGATTGTAGAATTACTCAAAAGTGTCAATCTGCGTGCTGATGACCCAATTGCTTGCGGTCAATTGTACACTGGAGAACACAGTAAGGATAGTTATTGCACGATGGTATTAACTCAATCTAGAGGGGAATCTGGACTTCAGTATCTGTCTGAGTCGAAAGAAGCTCCGCAAAGTCGATCGCCCAATCAAGAGCTTTTACCGCTGACAGCCAGCGTTAACAGTAGCGATCGGTTGGAAATAGGAGGCTGCGAGGTGACAGCTTTGGTGGAGAAATTTGGCTCGCCACTGTACATCTTAGATGAAGAAACGCTGCGGGCGACCAGCAGCCAGTACCGAGATGCTTTTGAACGGTACTATCCGGGGGAATCTCAAGTGCTCTATGCTTCTAAAGCTTGGAGTTGTTTGGCGGTTTGCGCGATCGCTGCTTCGGAAGGTTTAGGCATCGATGTCGTATCCGCTGGCGAAATCCGCACAGCACTGCAAGCTGGCGTTAGCTTTGATAAAATCTACTTCCACGGGAATAACAAATCCCGCGAGGAACTCAAGTTATCTGTCGAAAGTGGCTGCACGATCGTAGCCGATAACTGGCACGATCTAGAGACTCTCGCAGATTTTGGAAAATTGGGTGTCAGCAGCAAAACTGGCGGGCCGATACGAGTGATGGTACGGTTTACTCCGGGAATTGAGTGTCACACCCACGATTACATTAAGACAGGTCAAATAGATAGTAAATTTGGCTTCGATCCCAATTCGCTCGATCGAGTATTTCAGTTCATCAGCGAACAGCCCTCCTTATATTGTGTGGGAGTCCACGCTCACATCGGCTCTCAGATTTTTGAACTCCAACCCCACGACGATTTAGCATTCGTCATAATTGGGGCCTTGACAAAAGCACAAAGTTATGGTTTGTCTGCGACAGAAATTAATATTGGCGGTGGGTTGGGCATTCGCTATACTAAAACGGACGATCCTCCTAGCATTGAAGATTGGGCTCGGACAGTTTGCACCGCAGTGGTAGCAGCTTGCGATCGGCATAAATTGCCATTGCCTAAATTGCTGTGCGAACCGGGTCGATCGCTCGTCGGTACAGCCTGCGTCACAGCTTATACGGTTGGCTCTAAAAAAGTCATTCCGGGAGTTAGGACGTATTTATCTGTAGATGGCGGGATGTCGGACAATCCGCGTCCCATAACCTATCAATCAGTTTATCAAGTCCTCGCAGCCGAAAAAATGTCTGCTCCTTTAACGGAAACAGTGACAATTGCAGGGAAACACTGCGAATCAGGCGATATTCTGATTAAAGATGCTAAGTTGCCGGAGTGTCAGGCAGGAGATATCTTAGTCGTTACGGCGACTGGGGCATACAATTACAGTATGTCTTCTAACTACAACCGAGTGCCCCGACCGGCAGCGGTTTTAGTGAGAAAAGGGGAAGCTCACACGATTTTAGAGCGGGAAACTGACGAGGATTTGCTGAGGTTTGACCGCCTTCCTGAAAGACTCCGAACTCAAAAGTAAGAAGTAAAAGATAAAAAGTAAAAAGTAAGATGATTCATTGGGATTTCTTGATGATTGTTTTTGAACTTTTTACTTTTGGCTTGTTCAGTGACGCGATTGGAATAATAACTGTTCATGGTTCATGGGTTCGAGTGCATCACGGTTCGCGGTTCACAGGCGGTAGGGTTCGATGAACCATGAACAATCAACAATCTGGTTATGACTTTGGCCTCATCCAGTCCTTATTGATTCAGGCGATCGATATTGGACTGGTATTTGCGCTTGCGTATTTGGTGCTCGTCATTGTGGGGGAGCGCCGGACGCTGTGGATGGTACGGGGATTTATCCTTTTGATGCTGGCGGCGGCGGTGAGCAACTGGGCTGGATTGAGGCTGTTGCACGTGGCGCTCAACAGTTTGGTGACTGGTTCTGCTGTAGCAATGGCGGTAATATTGCAGTCGGAGTTTCGCCGATTTCTGGAACAATTGGGTCGGGGGGAAATTATACAACTGTTTGGACGCGATCGCCGGCCAACTCCGGAACCCGACAGCGTAATAGATGAAATTGTGGACGCAGTAAAAGAACTTTCGCAAAACCGCACGGGCGCTTTATTAATTGTAGAAACAGATTCTCCGATCGACGATCGGGATTTTTCAGTACCGGGAGTGAAGCTAAATGCGGAAGTCTCTAAGGAATTGTTGCAAACTATCTTTCAGCCGCAAACTTTGCTGCACGATGGGGCTGTTTTGATTAGAGCTTCGCGGATCGTGTCGGCCGGGGTGATTTTGCCTTTGTCCGATCGCAGCGCCTCGCGGCAGTTGGGAACCCGCCACCGGGCGGCGATGGGGATTACGGAACGGGTGCAAGCTTGCGTGTGCGTCGTGGTGTCGGAGGAAACGGGTTCGATTTCTCTGGCGCAGATGGGAACTTTAAATCGACCTTTGACTAGCAGCAAACTTAAGGAATTGCTAGAAGCAAAGCTGTTTCCGTCGGAAGGAGAAAGAGTTGTGACTCCAATTCCGATCGGCAATCTCGGACGGCAGATAGGATTGAAGGGAGTGACACTGTTAAAACGGATACTGCGCCGTTAGTCGGGTAATCGGGAGAAACCATGAGTCAAGGAATTTGCTTGGAAAAGTTGCCTGCGGATCTAAAACTAGAACTACTGCCTAAGCACATAGCAGTGATTATGGACGGAAACGGGCGCTGGGCTAAGAATCAGGGGTTGCCGCGGATTGCGGGACACCGCCGGGGGGCTAGCGCTCTCAAGGAACTGCTGCGCTGCTGCAAAGATTGGGGAATTCCAGCTTTAACAGCCTATGCTTTTTCGACGGAGAATTGGGGCCGGCCGGCCGGGGAGGTGGATTTTTTGATGAGTTTGTTTGAGGGCAAGCTGCGGCAAGAATTGCGCGAGATGGTGGACGAGGACGTGCAAATTCAATTTATGGGGAATTTGCAGGCTTTGCCGAAGTCTTTGCAGGCGGAAATCGAGCGCTCTGTGACGGCTACTCAGCACAATCGGGGGATTTTGTTTCGGGTGGCGACGAATTACGGCGGCCGCCAGGAGATTGTACAGGCTTGTCGGGCGATCGCCACTCAAGTACAAGAGGGCAAGTTGCAGCCCGAGGAGATTGATGAGGTTTTATTTAAACGCTATTTGTATACTGCTGATGTTTGCGATCCCGATTTGCTGATTCGCACGAGCGGGGAGATGCGGTTGAGCAATTTTCTGCTATGGCAAATGGCTTATTCGGAAATTTACATTACTGAGACCCTGTGGCCTGATTTCGATCGATCGGAGTTTCACCGCGCTTTGTCTACTTATCAGCAGCGCAATCGCCGATTTGGCAAAGTATAACGATTTTAGATTTTGGATTTTGGATTTTAGATTTTAGATTAATTTTTCAGTTTCCAATTAGGTATTGATTCTGAAGTGTATTCCTCAATCTAAAATCTAAAATCCCCAATCTAAAATCAAATTAGGGGCCTGAGAAAACGGCATCTTCAATGTCGTGACGCGAGAGAGAGTATTTGAAGGCTCGCTGAATGTCTTGGCCGTCGGCTCCGGCGTCAATGTAGCGGACGGTGAGTTGGTCGATATCGAGGGAGAGTTCTGCTTTCCAGGTAGGTCGATCGATCTGCCAGCAGTGGAGTTCTCGGCGGTCTTGCTGGCAGCCGCGGCCCCTTAGCCACTGCTCGATTTCTGGGAGTGGATGGCTGTATAAAGGAGTGTCAGCGGAAGGAAGAGTCATTTGATTTTTGATTTTTGATTTTTGATTTTTGTTTGGGGGATTTTAGATTTGGGATTTGGGATTTGACGGTTTAATTGCCACGAATTAAGCCGATCGCGATCGCCAGTACCAAACATCCGATTAAAGTACCTGCCATGATAAACAGGGCAAATATTTCTCCTGGGGAAAGAGGGCGATCCGTGGGGTCTAGATAAGCCGAGTTAGATTTTTTTTCGCCGGAACCCGAAACCGGAGTGTTGAAGCCGGGGGGCGACTGAATCACGTTCAGGCGAGAATAACCTATTTTGAGGTCGTAGGCGAGACGGCGTTCTGGGTTGCTGAGGGTGGCGTAGGCGTTGTTTAGCTCCTGAAATTTGGCTGTGGCGAGTGCGGGCGACAGCTTAGTGGTATCGGGATGGTAGAGTTTGCTCAGTTCCCGGTACGATCGCCGAATTTCGATCGCGGAGGCTGAAGGATGCAGCCCTAATAAGCCGTAATGACTGGAACCCAAGGGGGTTTTTCCTGGTGTTTTCTGACTTTTGTTTTTCGCAGTTGCCTCGTTTCCTGCCACCGAAGCCCCTCTCTGCCGATTGTTGATAATATTTGATTATTTTAGCCCAGAGTTGAGTGTAGCGCTACTGTCTGCCAGATCGAGGGGTTGAGTGCGGGCGATCGGCTCTACGTCCTATCGATAGGTTGCTTTAACCGTTTATTGTTTAAAGCCTCTCCTCTTTTCAATGCAAAATATTTAAGTAGCCCCGAGAGCCAAAAGATACAGGCGAAGAATGCTACTAACACAAACCCAAGCAATAAAGCTGCTTTAGGGTGCAAATGATATTTTTGACTTGTGAGTTGGTTGTAAATCAGGACTAATGGCGAGCCTACGGCGCCAAATAGCCCAAGATAGTATCCATAGTCACCTATACGCCAAAGTAATCCCAAGAACCAACTTTGCTTCCGAAGTTCTTCATATTCAGGATAGTCCAGTGACATAAAAAATCGATTTTTCCTACCCCATTACTTTAAAACTAGGAATCGCTTGCTCGCAAATTCCCTACATCCTCAATGCTAAGCCCGGTAACTTGGGCAATCGTGGCATTATCTAGCTGTGAGAGTAATTGTCGGGCGATCGCCAGCTTTTCTTCTCGCTTTCCTTGTTCAATGCCTTCTTCTCGCCCTTCTTCTCGTCCTTCTTCTCGTCCCTCTTCTCGTCCTTCCAGAGAAGCTTTCAGAATCGCTCCCTGTTGGTCGTAAATAAACTGTTCTCTTCTGTCCAAATCTTCCACTTCCTCTCGGCTCAAGCTGGCTTGATTCGCAATATTAAAAGCTTCATGTATTTCTGGTATGCTATCCATTGTTTCTGGAACCGATGTCAGACTTCTGGCATTTTTCATGAAATAAATCCACTTATCTGCTAAAGTTTCAAGTTGCTCTTGTTCTTTGGTAAACTTCGGCAACTCTACAAACACTAAATCCAAGTCATTTTCGGGATAAGTATAGTTGCTCTTGACTTCTTTGAACACAAATCGCGAAATGAATTCTTGGCTGTTAGCAAACATCTCAAAATCTGTAATTGTCAGAGCAATCACTGGTTTCAACAGTCGATATCCTTGGGCTGCTTCCAATTGAAAAGCATAGGTTTTAGCCGCATTGTACAAAACTCGCTTTCCAAAAGACTGGACGTTGAGCACTTGCATTTCAATAATTACTAAAGTGCCATCGATCAGTTTGGCTTTCACATCCAGATAAGTATCTTTTAAGCCTTCTAGTTTAAGCGGCAGGTTCGGGTTGATGATTTCTAAGTCGGCAATTGTGGGATTTCCTTCATAAATTAAGGCGTTGAGAAAGCTGATTAGAATCTCTTTGCTTTCTGAGGAACCGAAAATTTTTTTGAACGCGTAATCTGTTTTTGGGTTGATAAATATCATAGTTGTCAGATTTAGCTTTAAGGTTATCGGTTTGGTGGCGCAACAACGGGATTTGAGATCCGTCAAACGGCTGATTTTGTTTCAGGTAATGGCTTGACATTTTCCGGCAAATGTGAGTTGCCGATCGCCAGCACGGGCTCATCGTCCCTGCGTTCGTCATCGATCGGCAGTTGGCAAGAAATCAACTCTGTGACAATCCGATCGCCCAAAACATCTTCCCAATCCTGCAACTGTTCTCGGGCTTTGATCGGCTCGTTGACAGCTACGTCTACGCCCATTTGCTGGAGGTTGAGGCTGTGGGCTGTCGATCGACGGTTGACAAACTCCACCAGCCAAACGCTCAATCCGACTGCGGCCATCAAAGGCAACACAATCCGGTAATCGCGGGTTAACTCAAACATCAATAGAATGGCTGTCAGCGGTGCTCGGGCGCTACCTGCGAGGACGGCGGCCATGCCCACCATGGCGTAGGCGGGAGGGCCTGCGACTCGATGGCTCATTGCCGGCAGCATTTCCAAAAAGATGCCGTAAGCCGAACCCAACGAAGCTCCCAAAAACATGGCCGGAGCGAAGATACCGCCTACTAAACCGCTGCCGAGGCTGATTGCTGTTACCGCCAGTTTGACAAACAGCAGCACCAACAGCAAAGACAAGGAAAATTTCACATCTTGGAGCATGGCTTGGACTGTTTCGTAGCCCACACCCAAAACTTGAGGTAATTGCAGGGCGACTAAACCGACGATCGCGCCGCCGATGACGGGATGAAGCGGTCGGGGCAGTCGTCCGAGCCAAGTAAATCCTCGGACTTTTCCTTGAAAACAGCGGTCGGCTAATTGAATTGCTTCTGTATAAGCTAGGGAAACTCCGCTCGCCAAAAGTCCCAATCCCATGTACAGCGGCAGTTCTAGCGGGCTGCGGACATCGTAGACTGGCAAAGCAAAGGCAGGCTGAGCTCCCAAACAAATTTGAGCGATCAGCGCCGAAACTACGGCGGAGAGCAAGACAACGCTGACTGACGAAGTGGCAAAGGTGCTGCCGAGCACGACTTCTAAGGCAAAAAAGACTCCGGCGATGGGAGAGTTAAACCCGGCGGATAAACCTGCTGCTGCTCCGGCGCCGAGGAGCAAGCGCTGCCGTTCTGGGGATAGCTGCAAGATTTGAGCTAGCAACATTCCGAAGTTGGCGCCGATTTCGACGCTGGGGGCTTCCGGGCCGAGGGAAGCACCGGTGCCGAGGGATACTGAGGCTGCCACCATTTTGGTGATGGGTTTGAGGGGGGAGAGTTCTTGCAGCCCCCGCGTCGCGGCAATTAAGGATGACATATTCGGGCCAAAGTCCCGAAACCGCCATCGCATCAGCCCGATGATGACTCCGCCGAGGGTGGGAATGCAGGCTAGCGTCCAAGAGCCTTTCGAGGCGATCGCCCCCATGAAATCTTCCAGCATCAGGCTGTGGATCAAGTGAATCAGGTAGTGAAAGGTGACGACGCCTGCGCCTGTAACTCCCCCGATGACTAGGGAGAGGATCAGCAGGAGGGTTTCTGGGCTCGGATGCAGGCGGTTGAACAGCGGGCTGAGGCGGGAGGAATGCGGAGTTTCTGCGGTTGGGCCGGGCGGCAGCAGCTCCACAGGATGGGTGGCTTTCATTTAGCGGTTCATTCTTCTGTGAGAAGTTAGATAAATATTACATTTTATTTCTTATTTTCATTTTGAGTGATTTCAGGGGAATTGACAAGTTAATTAAGGCGTAATTTATGGCGGATTTTTGGGGCTGGCTGCTGGGATGGAATGACCGCTTCTGAAGGTGAGTGAATTTTAGCTGATAATTGTATGCTCAGTGACATTGAAACTCCAATAAACTGAGCGATAATCGTAATTAACTATATCTACAGTCTTAGAGTTTCTGGCGATCGCACAATTGGATCTGCGATCTAGCAGTATGGTAAAAATCACTAAAACTAAACACTCCGATTTGAGCTATTAGATGAGACAAAAAATCTCAAATCGCAAGTTTGATCGTTCGGACTTCAGTCCTCTCCCCTGAGGACTAAAGTCCGAACGATCAAACCCGTCAAGCATAAATAATTTGATTCCCGTACTGTGCAACTGTCAACTGTCCGCTGCTATATCATATCGGTTGTTGGGCTGCCGGGATTCTGGGTCTGGGTTTGGCGATCGACATTAGGGGATCGCCGATGGTGGCGACTTTCCACGGAGGCGATTCTAGCTGGCGGGCTGCGATTAAAAAGGGTGCACCTCGCTTGAGGCGATCGACCATGATTTTAGGTGGAAGAAATGCAGATAACAAAGGTTCGTTGACACTTCCCACATAGGCATAAGCACCATTTTCTAGCCATCGACCGGCAACGGTAGTTGCATCATCTGGATCTGATGCTGACCAACTGTGGATCATGTGAATTGCTGCGGGAAATTGCAGTTTTGGTATATCGTCAACTGAGGCGTCACCGTCGCCGACTTGAAAGGATTTTGGATAGCCTTTAGAATTCATTAATATTAAGTCAAACGTCCACGGTTTCGATGTTAAATTCCGCCACATTTGGAGGCTTGATTCTGGTTGCTGGACTAATTCGACATTCAAGCCTATGGTTTTTAGTCCGGTAGCTGCTGACTCCATTTCATATTTTTCCCAATTTCCTTCTTTTGGGTAACTGTCATAAAGCATGGCTGTTTCGCTGTCGAGAAATATAGCGCACATGGCTTGGTAGATCGATCGCACTTGAGAACCGTAAATCCAGCCGACGGCGGCCCAGCGTTCGCCATTGGGGTGCCGTCCCAAACCGTCGGTAACAGCTAGTTGTTCGTCTTTGTTTTGAGGGGATTGATATTTTACTGCGAGTTGGCGTACAATGGTGATTGTGTCGATCGCGTCTCCGAGTTGCGAGTAAAAATATCCGGTGGATTCAACAGCTTTGGTAACTGCTGTTTGCAGATTTTTCCACTGTGGGGTATTAAGGTTATTGTTGGGTTTTCCGAAGTTGCCTTGGACAAATACTAAAGGTTCCCCGCGAGCCGCTGCTAAGGCCACTGCTGCTAAACGTGCGGGGTCATTTTCAGATGTGATGACTACTCCGGGAGGTTCCCAGCCGAGTTCCCTCCATTTTGCTTTTAAGGTTTGAGCATCCGTGGCATTCCAGCCTGCTGCTGCGGCCTTCAGCATTAATTGTTGGAGTTTTTGATTTTTTGGGAGTTCCTGTTTGATGCTGGGTAAACGGACGATTTCTTCGGGTTGGAAGCGCTGCAAAAACATGGGCGCATATTTTTGATCTTCGATCAGAATCGGCCAGTGTCCTTTGAGATTCCACTTTTGGATTGCGGCTAAGAATGTGGCTTCGTCGGGGACTAAAACAATGCGGTTGACTGTTGGGATGTTCTCGCGGATCAGGCCGACTCGCAGGCCTGTTTGTACTGGCCAGGGTTGTTGTTTTGCTGATGGGGGGAGTTGAAAGGGTTTTTGGAAAGTGCGATCGCACCCGACACCGATGATTGCTAAGCTGGCAATCAGGGCGATCGCCAGCAATTGAAGTTTTAACTGTTTTTTCATAAGGGAAGGGAAGAGCAGCAAAAAACTCGTAGCTTGCGGGGCGGAACGCCATCGCCAACACTAGAATTTATAGGTATATTTTTATACTAAAACCGGATTTTCGAGGCATGACACAAAGAAAAATTGTAAGTGCGATCGGGATGGCGACTGTTTGGGCGATCGGCTTAGCAACTACAAGTTTAATAATTTTCGCAGCCAACGGTTCCTCAGTCAAGCATCAAGTCCGACAATTGCTTGTAGCGAGAGAATGCCGGGGGTGCAATCTTTCCGGGGCTAATTTGAGTGCAGTTTTTCTGGAAGGCGTGAATTTAGAAAAAGCCAACCTCAAAGATGCCAATTTGTGGAGTGCCCATTTGGTAAATGCTAACTTGAAACAGGCAAATTTGACGGGTGTTTACCTGATAAGCAGCAACTTGGTAGGGGCAAATTTGGATAAAAGCAATTTAGAAAATTCGTTTTTAGAGGATGCTTATTTGGGAGGGAGTAACTTGAGAAAAGCTAACTTAACAGGTGCTTTTATGAAAGGTATTTTTCTGGTTAATGCTGACTTAGAAGAGGCGAATTTGGAGGGAGCTAATCTGTGGATGGCGAATCTGGAAGGTGCTAATTTGAAGGGTGCTAATTTGAGGAATGCTTTGCTGTTGGAGACCAATTTGACCGGGGCGAATTTAAAAGGTGCGGTGATGCCTGATGGTAGGCGGCATGAATGAAAGTCGGTGGATAGTTGACAGTGGACAGTTGTCAGTTGACTCCGAAAGCAGTTATTAGTCAGTAGTCATCAGTCATTAGCATTAGTCAGGGGAGAAGTCGATTCCCTGCCCTTCACCGAAGGCACGCGCGTTCGGGATAGCTTCGGTCGCGCGTACCTGCAATTGTTGTAAGTATATCAGATATGATATAAATAGACTTGAATTGCAAAAATCGGAAAACACCCTGAAATTATCTGCGTTTATC
>NZ_JAUBOJ010000254.1:0-6970 GCF_036700185.1 Microcoleus sp. BM001215392
GATAAACGCAGATAATTTCAGGGTGTTTTCCGATTTTTGCAATTCAAGTCTACTGTAAATGGCTGTAGGAACAAAGTAACTACAGCAAATTTCAGTTGAAGTACACATCCAGCAAGACACGTCGCAGCGCCGTACCCTGTCCTCCGGGGATTAATCGGCCGTACTTGATAAAATTAGAATCTGCCACCTGTTCAAAAAAAAATGCAGCTTGAGGCAAGCTGCAAACCAAAATCGTCATCGGTCATTTCCAATTATTTAATGCTTTAATCTCAAATCTAAAATGGTATAAGGTGCGCCCCGCGCACCTACATAATACTACTACATAATACATACCTGTGGGTGTCAAGTGCGGATGGCGCACTCTACAAAATTATTTCAAAATAATTCTTATTCTTCGCTGTCCGTAGGCGTGACGAATCTAGGGCACGAATAATTTCCAGCTTCGCTACCTTTGCACCGTCGCCACGTTGACTGATTGGAGTTAAACGGCGTTTCGACTGATTCATTAACTGTAGGTTTAACAGTCGCAGAAGTTGGCAGCGCCGTTGAGGCTTGACTTAGCTCCAGTACCGTTATAATTGCGAGTATGGTTGATGAAAGCAAAACTGTGCGTTTCATTTATTTGTTTTTTCCTCTTTTAATCGTTGACGTGCCATTCCTATCCATATATCCTCATCGAATTCTTGGGAATCCGCATACTTTAGACAAGTTTTCCACTGCGGTAGCGCTTCCTTAGTTTTTTTCATCCCTTCTAGGACTTGCGCTTTTAAGCAGTAAGTTGCTGGTCTTTCACTATCAAGTTTAATCGCTGCATCCAGATGTTGCAATGCCTCGGAATATCGACCCTGTTTCAGCCGAGCCCATCCAAAATTTTTGAGTAAAGAATATTTAACTTGATCGTCCTCAGCGAATTTCAAACCTTGCCACAGCAAGTGAACGGCCGCAGAATAGTTTTTTTTCTCAACTATATACAATCGAGCCAGATTGCTGTAAGCAGCCGGCATACCTAGTTTGGCAGCTTGCAGATATTTTCCTTTGGCGCATTCTAAATCTTGCACCTCTTCGCACAGCCATCCCAAATTGTAAAGAGCTGGTCGGCTTTTGGGGTCTACGGAGAGCGCTAACTCATAGGCTTGTTGAGCATCAGCCAATCGATTGGCTTTGTAGTTTTCAAAACCCTTATTGTTAAAAAATGATGCGAGTTCTGGCAACCCAAGCTGCCAACCGCCAAAGCCTACGGTTAGCATCAGCAGGAAGGCTGCCCACTTCGAGTTTTGATGCTTTTTTCCCGGCTGTTTCATGATATTAAAAAAATTAGCTAATGGTGTGGTTTTTAGCATATTTAGACTTGAGAGTTGGGGTAGATTGGCTGGGCAATATGTAATTGCCACCCTAATGGCATCATCATCTTAGGAAATGACTCATGCTTGAGTTTATTTCTGAGCTCTAGTTTGTAACTCGACACCCGAATGGTGTAATGTTCTCACTACCTATATGTATTCGAGCATAGGTCGATCATTCATCAGTTTCTACAAGCCATCCGGACATTTTGACGAAAAAAAAGCGGGAAGTAGGAAGCTTGAAGTGTTACCGCAATAAGTAATAATGCTTAGACAGTTGACAGTTGACAGTTGACAGTTGACAGTTGACAGTTGATAGTTGACAGTTGACAGTTGACAGTTGACAGTTGACAGTTGACGACTGATTACTGACGACTGACTACTGACTGCTGACTGCTGACTGCTGACTGCTGACTGATGACTGCTGACTGCTGACTGCTGACTAAAATTGCTTCATCGCCCGTTCCATATCGCGCTTGTCTTCGCGTTTCTTCAAATCTTCGCGCTTGTCGTGCAGTTTTTTGCCTTTCCCCAAACCGATATCAAGTTTTACCCAGCCACCTTTCAAATACATTTTTAAAGGCACTAAAGTCAAGCCTTTTTCTTCCACTTTGCCGATTAATTTGCGAATTTCTTGCTTGTGCATCAGCAATTTACGGGTGCGGCGAGGCTCGTGATTAAAATAGTTGCTAGCACTTCTCCAGGGCGAAATATGAACGTTAATTAGCCATATTTCGCCATTTTTAACCAAAGCATATCCGTCTCGCAAGTTGGCTTTTCCTTCCCGAATTGATTTGACTTCGGTTCCCTTTAACTCGATTCCCACCTGATATGTATCTATAATTTCATACATATGGCGCGCTTGTCGATTATCGCTAAGAATTTTGTATCCTGTCGTTTTTTCGCTCATTTTTACCTCCGATAAAATTATTATAAGGCTAACATTTATGTATAGAAAATAGCAGCTTGACAAAACTTAATTTACAGGTCTAGGCATTACCAATTTTGCTGAGCTAAGATTTCATCAATGTGAATGTCAAGCGGTATCATGCAGCGCACCAATATTCCAGATTCGGGAATTTCAGATTCTGTTAGTCCCCCTCAGGCGGTTAATTTGGTTTGGCTGGCTCCTTTTTTGCTGGCGCTTGCTTGGTTTTGGGCCAATATCTCTGCTGTTAAGTGGCTGTTATCCTCGTTTGTTGAGATACCGGCACTGTACAAGATAGCAATTGGTTTTCTGATTGTAGCATTAGTAGTGCGATCGCTCAGTTCGGGCGATCGCCCGCGGGGATTTTCCCCAAACTTCGTTTTGAGGCGCTATCCGCTGCTGTTAATGTTGGGTGCAGGTGTTTTGGCGATCGCCCAGGGGTGCATAATTAATATCCCACAAGTTAGCGTACTGCTATTTATCCTAGGAACTTACGGGCTGTCGGGCTGCTTTGCAGAACCGAATTTTTGGCAAAAAAACTTGCCAGCAGCCGGGTTGCTGGCTTGTATTTTACCCTTCAGCAATCAGTTTAATAGCGGCCTCGGCTTGCCCGCGCGAGTGATGACAGCTCACGTAGTAGAACAGTTGCTCTCAATCCTGCACGTGGGAGCTATTTCTTCCTACGATATCCTGATTTTGGAAAACGGGATCGCTCACGTTGATGTGCCTTGCAGCGGCATTAAAACCCTGTTAGTCGGGACGTTATTTTTGCTAGTGGCTACCTGGTTAGAAAGCCGAAAATTGAGTTTTCAATGGCTGGCAGTATGCGCTGCTAACTTGTTAATGTTGTTGTCGGCTAACGCTTTGCGGGTTGTTGTGTTAGTCCTAATTGCCCAAGTTGCGCAACAGCCAACCTATGCAGAAATCCTTCACGTACCGCTAGGAATTGTAGGTTTAGTCTGCGGTTGTTTTGTAAGTTGGTTGATGCTGCAACAAGTTCCCAAATTTCAGGCAACAAAACAAATTGATTTCCACTCGCAACGAGATTCCGAAATACTGAAAAATCAGCCTCTGGCAAAAGCCGGACTAATTGCGACGGTGGCTGTTTTAGCAGTAATTTCTCAATTGTATCATGTAGAAAGTACAAAAGTAGCGATCGCCCCTTTACAACTACCCCAACAAATTATATCCGAAGCAATCGGGCTGAATCCCAGCGAACAAAGATTCTTCGGCAATTACCCAGAGACAAAAGCAGAAAAAAAGAGATTTGCATCAGGTAACTTGCACGGTTCCATGCTCGCAGTAGCCAGCACATCTTGGCAGACTTATCACGCACCAGAGTTGTGCTTTGTCACCAGTGGCATCTCCGTCAATCGAATAGAACAAAAACAGCTAACTCCTAGCGTAACCGCTCGCTGGCTGTATCTCAAAGACAACCAACTATCCGCAACATACTGGTTGCAATCTCAAGCGCAAACAACCGATAACTTCTTGTCGCGCATCGGCAGCGACATCACCCATCGCAATCAGACTTGGGTGCTAGTTTCTATTCTTTTTGACAGTTCCGTAAATCCCGATAGTCCTGAGGTAGAAGAGTTTACTGCTAACGTGCACAATGCTGTCAAACAAAGCTTAACAGGAGCAAAAAATGAATAAAATCAAGCAGGCATTTAATATAATATTTCAATTTATTTTTTGGCTGTGGAATCTGACGTTCTTGTCAACTGTTTACTTGGGTATTTTACCTGTAGTGGGAATACCACTAATTCAAGCTACAATTGACGGCATCATTCCCCTTGAGTTTTCCTTAACGCTGGCAGCATTAATAATAGTACCTGCTGCTTGTACCATCGTGGGCGCGAAGTATTTTTCAAGGAAACCATTGCAGCTAATGCGCCTATTTTACGGCGTAGAGGCACCGCTATTTTTGCTGATTTTAATCCGCCTGTTCCTGCTGCGAGAATTGACTCCAGCAAGTTCTCAAATTATCGCTACTGTTGTCTTGTGCATCGCAGCATTTTTCTGGGAAATGTGCTGCGGATATTTGGGAGAAATAAGAGATACTAGAGACGATGGTCAATTACAAAAACCAAACCAGAGTCAGCCACAATTTTTAAGATTCATCGGAGAACAACGAATTGCTTGGCTGCAAATGGGTTTCCACAGCTTAATGCTAATTGTGGGAGTTTGGGCGGCTGTATTGCTGATGTTTTACGCCATACCAGTGGCAATTTTCTCCGTAATTTGGTGCATACAAATAACAATTCAATTTTTCAGCTTTGCATGGGTGACACCGTTCTTAGAGTCGCTAAAATACGGTGGGTGGAATATAATTTTGTGGCTGCCATTATTATTAGTTCTGTTTAGCTTTACCTGTAGCTTATTTGTGGTAATGCCTATGCTTTACGGCTTTCTGTACATCCATTCGGGTCGCAAAATTCTGCAATATTTTAGTTCTCAATACGGGAAAAATAAGGCAATATTGGGAAGTTTGGGAGTAATGGCAGCTTGGCTGGCCGTGTTCGCAGCTTTGCAGCAGCAGCCACAAGTTAAAGCACTGAAAATGCTGGCGAATCCAGCCGCAAATGATACTGTTCGCCAAAGCTTGCTAGCAAAGTCCGATGTCATTCGATCGGGCTTAGTTAATGCTTATTTGTCCGATTACCGTTACCTCAGCACGGTAGGAGAAAACAACCACATTTATGCAATGTACAAAAGCCTTTTAAATTTGCCCGATGGAGCGGCTAGCACATTACAAAACAGCTACAATTTTATCATGTCGCCGTTTTTGTATCAAGGCTCTGATTCTGATGTTAAAAAAGCCGAAAAACTATACGCTGGATTCTTCGATACCGAAATTCAAAAAGGTGACACGGAAGCAGTAAAACACGCGGTGCGGTCAACATCTAACCGCGAAGAAGCAAAAGCAGGTTTGCTGAATGTCAATGAAGAAAAAGTATGGTTGCAGTCGCAAGAAGTTACAGTCACAGAAAAGGGCGATTGGGCTGACGTTCAACTCTACGAAGTTTACAAAAATCAAACGCCGAACTTGCAAGAAGTATTTTATTACTTTTCGCTACCAGAAAGCGCCGCAGTTACAGGAGTTTGGCTGGGCGATACTGGGGATTTGAAAAGGCGTTTTGCATTTAGTGTGTCGCCCAGAGGTGCCGCACAGCAAGTTTACAACCAGCAGGTGAGAGAAAGGGTAGACCCGGCTTTGCTCGAACAAGTTGGCCCGAAACAATACCGCTTGCGAGCTTTTCCAATTCCGGCTAAACGAGAGTTTTCGCGCACGCAAACTAACGCGCCAACGGAGATGAATCTGTGGCTGACTTATAAAGTTATGCGACAGCCACAGGGTTGGGCGATGCCTGTTTTAGCAGAAAAACGTAACATTTATTGGGATGGAAATACTCGCCGCACAATTGCCGGAAAACAGGTAAATTACAGGGGAAAAGAGGCAAAAAAAACTTGGCTGCCGACTTTTGTGCCAGCAGTTTCGCAGCAGCAACTAATACCGCGTTTAGCAAATTTACCGGGAGAAAATACGATTTCTGCTAAGCCGCTGGTTGATGCAAATTATTCGCTGCCGCAGGGCAAAAAAATTGCAGTGATTCTGGATACTTCCCGCAGTATGACGGGGGAAACAAAGGAAGTTAAGGAGAATTTTGAATGGTTGAAAGCGAATAGTTTAAAAGCAAATACGGTTGATTTGTATGTGGCGAGTGCTGCGGGGATGCCGCCGAAGTTGGTGGAAGATTTGGGGAGTTTTGATGTGGGAAAGTTGACGTTTTATGGTACGCTCCAACTTAAGGATATTCTGCAACAGTTTGCACAGTTGCGCGCCGATCGCACTTACGATACTGTATTCTTGGTGAGCGATCGCCACAGTTACGAGTTATCCGACGATCGCAAAACCAGCGTTTCCATGCCCTCACCCCTATGGACTGTGCATTTGGGAGGCTTACCACCGGCTTACGATGATGGAACTTTAAAGCTCATTCAAGATAGCGGTGGCGGAGTTGCGACAAATATCACAGAGGCGATGCAGCGAGTGGCGACGACAGCCGCATCAGGGAAATCTGCAATCACTGTTGTTGATGGCTATGTTTGGAGTTACGCCAAAACTCCAAAGGTGGCGGCGGGGGTTGCGAAAATAACTGATGATGAAAATGAAGCTTTTAAACCGATAGCTGCGCGGCAGTTAATCGCCGCACTTAGCAAAGAGAAAACTTCCAATCAGTTGACTCAGTTGGATGCCATGCACTCGCTGGCTAAAACTTTTAAAGTCGTCACGCCTTATTCTTCAATGATTGTGTTGGTTAATGACGCGCAAAGAGAACAGCTAAAGGCGGCGGAAGCTAAGAGCGATCGATTCGATCGCAAGGTAGAATCTGGTAAGGAACAGTTGACGAAACCGAACAATCCTTTGAATGTTTCTGGGGTTCCGGAACCGGAAGAATGGCTGCTTTTGATCGTTGGGGCGATCGGGCTTTTAGCCGTTTTCCTCCGTCAGCGGCGCGCGAAATTGATAGGTTGAAAGCAAATCCGGGTTCGCTACTCCCTCGATGATTCGGCGGTTGAAACCGCAAAGCGAGTCAAACAAAGTCTGCCTCCGCAGACTAAAACAGTGAGGGGGTATTTAAGCCGGACTTGATATCAAATATTAATCTACAGTCGTCTTGAGACGACTTGAGCTATG
>NZ_JAUBOJ010000254.1:7070-10898 GCF_036700185.1 Microcoleus sp. BM001215392
CTTTCGCTATGAGACAGGGGTTTCAACCCCTGTCGGACTGTCGGACTCAACGACTAACACATAACTAATCTATTTCTACAAAAACCCGATCGCCCTCAACCTTAACCGGATAAGATTCGAGCGCATCGGCTGGTGCATTCAGGCATTTACCGCTATCTAATTTGTACTGATACTTATGAAACGGACAGGTAATGATACCGCCACTTACCTTACCCATATCGATCGGATATTCCAAATGAGTGCAAGCATTGCGATAACAAGTCACCTTCGCACCTTGGCGATTCAAAATCAGCGAAGTATCCTCAACTTTTACCTTCAATACACCCCATTCGGGAACCTGATTTAGCGCTGTTATCTCTACCCACATAAAATATTTCTGCTCCGAAATGAATTTTGTCTAGACTTACGCAAAACCTTTATATGTAGCAATTTACGGCTATTCAAACTACTTTTTGCGTAAGTCCAGATTATTTTATTCCATCCGCAGGTAACGCATGAGAATGCTCATGACTTCACCCGGCTTTTGGGCAGGTTGCAGAGGGCTCCATTCGCTGACAGAGGCAAAACCCAAACCGTAAAGGATGTAAATGATGCTTCTCACCGCTTTGGGAGAACCTATCAGCAGGATTTTAACCGGTTCTCGATCGGCTTTTGGAGGCTCCGCGACAGGTACTGTCGCAGTCGCAGTATCGGTTGCTGGGGAATTGGCAAGGAAGTTTTTCGGCATAAGCATTATGTGATTGTTTACTGGGTGCTTTGCTGACAATCGTCAACAACACTATCTTACCGCAGTGTAGACGAATGTCAACAATCTTTACTTAGTTGCGAGCTTCTGAGAACATAGAAGCCATGAGTAAGGCAGGAAAGGCGCTGAAGCAGGTTTTAGAAACCTATGGCATCAGCCAAAATCAATTAGCAGCGATTATGGGCATTGGACGATCGAGCATTAACCGTTGGGTTAACGAGAATCGAGATCCGGCATCTGAAGCGGTTCTAGAGATTCGCAAGGGATTACAGCAAATTAATCCCGATGCAGCAGGGGATTTTATTCGTTTGTATTTAGATGATTTGGAGGGAAAACTCGAAGAGTAATAATATGGGCGATCGGGCGATCGGCTCCCATGCCACCTATGCTTGAGATAGACTCAACAAATAGCCGACAATTTAGGCAACATTTACGATCGCCCTCTGAGACAATCTGAGGCATGGGAAAAGCAGGCAAAGCACTCAAACAGGTGCTCGAAACTTACGACATCAGCCAAAATCGGTTGGCTGTGACAATGGGGGTAGGACGTTCCAACATTCACCGGTGGGTAAATGAAAGTAGAGATCCCGTAGCAGAGGCGGTGTTGGACATTCGGAAAGCACTATGGCAAATTAATCCCGATGCAGCAGGGGATTTCATTCGTTTGTATTTAGATGATTTGGAGGAAAAACCCGAAGAGTAATCCTATGGGCGATCGGGCGATCGGCTCCCGTGCCAGTTATGATTCAGATAGACTCAACAAATAGCGATCGTGGACATCAACCAGCAAAAAGAACAGTTCAGCTATGCCTATATTTATGCAGTTGCTTCCACAGCAGGCTATTCTTTCCAAGTAGCAGCTAGACCATTAGATTTTGATGGCATCGATATCATTCTTGCTGGCGGTATGGGAAATGGAATTATTCGATATCCCCGACTTGAACTCCAGGTAAAATGCACATCTAGGGATGTGGTTGGAGAGGCAGAAATTAGATATCCGATCGAAGTCAAAAACTACAATGACTTGAAAGTAGAAAATATTCTGACTCCTCGACTGTTAGTCGTTGTAGTCGTACCCAACAATCTAGATAATTGGCTAATCCAATCTCAACAGGAACTTTGCCTGAAATATTGCGGTTATTGGGTTTCTCTGCGAGGTAAACCTCCAACCCAGAATCAAACCACTGTCACAATTTCCATACCCACAGACAATATCTTTAATGTAAAAGCTCTTACCACCCTCATGCAGCGAATCGAAGCAGGTCAAACCCTATGATAGTCACCGTTCGAGATCCAGAAATTCTCAAAAACATACAGCCAGAAATTGTGCGTGCTTACCTCGAAACCCATTCCTGGCAAGAAGTGCGACAAATTGAAGATAAAGTTTCTATCTGGAATCGCCAGAGCGAAACCGCAGAAGAATTAGAGATTATGCTACCATTGAAACCAGAATTTTTAGACTTTCCTCGCCGAATGGCTGAAGTTTTACAAACTCTAGAAATTGCCGAAAATCGTTCCCAGCTCGAAATTCTCAGCAACCTCTTTACCTCAGCCCCTAACATGACAATTCAAGGCATCGTAACCAACTTGCAAGAAGGATCGTCAGCAGGAAAAGTAACTTTAACGAGCGTTATTATCTGCAAGCTGCGCCGCCTTCAATTAGAACTAGCCGATCCCGTTTACGAACTGGCAGTCAAAGCTTATCAAGCGAGAATCCCGGTGATTTGTCAAGGTGATTTGGTGAAACAAGGGCGCTCTTTTTTACTGCAAAATACGCATCACTTTACATTAGACTTAGAAGCATGGTTGGAGTGATGGCGATGCTTAAGGATGAATCTGACTCAAAATCACCCGCAACCTGTCATAATCATCTTTCAACAAAACACTCAAATTCCTCCCCGCTTCCACCAACCAAGATCGATCGCGCATTCGCAACTGATAAATCTCCCGAATCGTCGCAGCCGTCAGCGCATCCACAGGCGCATTCGTCACTCCCAGCAGCGTCCTCAAAAAATCCAACTGCACCGTAAAATCAATCACCTCATCAGGTTCGCAGCGATAAACCGCTTGGTGAATTTGTGGCGGGCGCGGCGGCAAATATTGATAAATTGTACCCCTCGATGGGCCGTGGCCGTTCAACCTTTCCGGTGGTTTCTCAAACCCCACAAGCGCCACTCGAAACTCGGTTTTGAGCATCGCAAAAATCTGCGGTTGTTCTTCCCGCAACTCTTCGAGGGACAAACCCAAGGCGCGGGCTCTGTGCACGGAGTCGATCGGGCTAGTGGTAGCATGATAAACTACGCCGTAGATTTGATTTTTTGACTCTTCATCTTGGGCCTTCACCCAACTTCCAAAAGGCGGCATCACCGGAAAACTCAAGTCATCCGGTTCCAAGCATTGAGCCAAAAACTCTGTAGTTGCCGTCTCGATGACTTCAGCAATGCGATCGGGATGCCGTTCTTTTGTTCCAAATTGGGGTAAAGGTAAACGCATAGTTTTAGTCAGTTGGCAGTTGGTAATTGGCAGTTGGTAATTGGTAATTGGCTTGTGCAGGGCATTGGGTATTAGTTATTAGTTATTAGTTATTAGTTATTAGTTGATTAGTAGTAGGTAACAACAGTCAACAGTCAACAGTCAACAGTCAACTGCCAACTGCCAACTGCCAACTGCCAACTCCCAACTGACTATTTCGCGCGGCCAGCCGTAGCATCTACAAGTTCCAACTGCGACAGGCGGAAAGTAATCAACTTGTCCCAATTGCCGCCTTCAAACAATACCGCGACTTTCCCGTCGGTAACTCGCTGGACTTGTCCTTGAAAAGCATAGTAAATCTCGCCCTTATCTTTAACTCGAACTGCGGAACCAGGAAAAATCATAATTGTTTGAAAGTTAAGTTTGACTGTTTATAGTTTACCGTTTCTTGGCGATCGAGTTCGGAGACGGCAATGCCGTGTCCCTACCCCAAAATAATCAGGTAGGGACACGGCACTGCCTTTCGTAGTGTCAACTTAAGCCTGAAACCCTTGAGAAATGTCGCTTTTAGGCAAAGTCTAGATCCCCCTAAATCCCCCTTAAGAAGGGGG
>NZ_JAUBOJ010000255.1:0-10886 GCF_036700185.1 Microcoleus sp. BM001215392
TTTTATTTCTCCACGGATGAATCCGGGGGCTTGTATCCTGGATGCTTTCGGTCAAGAGCGGTTAAATCACCTGACGATACAACCGGAATTGATATGAAACAGCTTTTATTATAGATAACTCTTCAACTATAGAAGCTAAAAAGCCAAAACTAATCGCTGTTTTTCACAGTTTCCAAAAGTAGTGTGGGAAGATGAGAAAAGCCAGCCCAAAACATCTTCCACCATCTTCAATCAGCTTCTAATCCGCCGAAAAAATACCCTCCCCGATCGCACACTTAACTTCATCCCAGCCACAGCGGATGCACTTTCATACTCTCCCAAAACCCCGTCAGGTAGATGGGGAGTACGTTTGATGTGTTGGTTCGCGCCATTTGCGCGATCGCCCCCTCAAGCCGAATCCCTAACACCGCCTCAATCTTGCTGCGGCAAATTCTCCAGCCAAACCTCTAAATCCTCGATCGACTGAAAATCCAACAATTCCTCTGCTAGAGTTTCAATTTGCTCGATCGACAAATCAGCAATTTTAGTGGTGATAGATTCCGGTAATGTTGCAACTTGCCGATTTAACAGACGGCGATTTAACAGACGTAAAATTAAGGATCTTCCTTCTTGTTCGCGGCCTTGTTCGCGGCCTTGTTCGCGGCCTTGTTCGCGACCTTGTTCAATTCCTTGCTCAATGCCTTCTTCCTTAGCTTCCCGATAAAACCGAGTTTCCTCAAGCGTAATCCCTAACATCGCCTCTGCCTCCCTTCGGTTTAAATTTGTAAACTTGTAAACCAGTATTGTCGTCAGCATCTCTATTATGCCGCGACTCGCTGCTTCCGATTCCTCCCGCTGCGATCGCGCCAGCAACAATCGCGCCGCTTCGGGCGTACTCGCTTCGTCGATAGTCGTCAAAGCCATCAGCGCCACTCCCAGTGGCAACTGTTCAATATCACCCAACTCATCCAAATATACCAAATGCACCTGATTGCTGCTCAAGAGCGATCGATACGGATGCGCTTCTGATTGTTCAGTCGATCGTGTAGGATAAATTACCACCGCTTCCCAATCTGTAAATCGCTGGCGGTTGCGATAAAAATACAAAAACGACTCACCAAACAATCGTTCATAAAGCAATTCATCCCGCTGAAACTGTACCTCACAGAAATAAACAACTCCAGGCTCAGCATCCGGCGGCAAAAACACCCCATCAATTTCAAACTTCGGTTCCTTCACAGCCACCGAGTCAAATCGATACTGTTCTGCATTCAATGGTGACTCTTCCAATAGCTGAAACAGCAGCGTCGGAGCTTCCTGAAAGAACTTGTAAAATATTGAATCTCGACGCATTAAGTCAACATCTCCTCTAGTCTGTGCAACAGATCCCAGCGTGAGTCGATTTTAGATTTTAGAATTGACTTCAGAGATGAATCTCGGCTTTATTCTAAAATTTGGGGAGTATCCACAACGATTGTCGGGGGCTTCCGTTTTTTGCTGGTGGCAAAAACAGCAAGTCGGTAATCTGTTCAATCAATTCTAAATGATTCTAGATAGCCCCAGATCAACATCGTATATTTTCAGTTATAGACGCACTCCCGACAAAGAAATCGGGTTTTTTACTTAATCTCTGGGTAACAGCTAAGGATTTTTTTGAAACAACCCAGTTTCGGGCCAAGCGTGCGTAAGTCATAATTTCGTCAGCGGGCGATCGAATTTCGGGCGCCAGAATTCAGTGTTTCCTAGCTTTCAACTCGTCCAACCTCAACCCGCCAGCCAGAATCAACAAGGGTGACTTGAGGGGATGACACTCGTCTGGTGGGTCAATAGTAGCTTATTTGATGCGTCCGGGCGATCGCCCCCTCACACCTGAGCCCGCACCTCAACAACCGCCAAAAACTCATAATTGCCACAAAAATTCAAAATCCCAAACCCAAAACTCCCGAACCCCAGTACGATCGATCTAGTTAGCAAAAAATAAGTAAAAACCTTACCGGAGTAAATTATATGGATCTGGTCGTACTCCAGAACTGGCTGGACAACATCTCCTTCGCCGTCTTGTTCGCAACAATGCTCATTTACTGGGTGGGCGCAGCATTCCCCGGCATTCCCTACCTGTCCGCCTTAGGAAGCGCAGGAATGGCCGTCGCCAACCTATCCATCGCCGCCCTACTCGGTTCTAGGTGGATAGAAGCCGGCTACTTCCCACTCAGCAACCTCTACGAATCCCTATTTTTTCTAGTTTGGGGAATCACCGCCATCCACCTAGTCGCGGAAAACATGAGCCGTTCCCGCTTAGTTGGAGTAGCCACATCCCCCGTAGCAATGGCAATATCCGCCTTTGCAGCCCTGACTCTCCCCGACACCATGCAAGCGGCAGAGCCTCTAGTACCAGCGCTCAAATCCAACTGGCTGATGATGCACGTCAGCGTCATGATGCTCAGTTACTCAACTTTAATGGTAGGAGCATTACTGGCGATCGCATTTTTAATCGTCACCCGCGGCCAAAAAATCGAACTCACAGGTAGTTCCTTCGGTACCAACAGCAACCGCAACAACAACTACCGCATCCAACGCGCTCAAAACCCCGAATCTCCAACCCTCGAAACCGCCACCGAAAGCGCCCTAGCATTCAGCGAACCCTCTTTCAACTCCAACAATAACGGTTTGGGCACCACCGCAGTGCTGGAATTAGCAACAGTGCAAACTGCATCAACTGCTGCAACTAAAACCGCAGAAATTCTCTCGCCTCAGCGCTTGAATCTAGCAGAAACTCTTGATAATATTAGCTATCGGATCATCGGTTTAGGATTCCCCTTACTAACAATTGGGATTATTGCCGGTGCTGTTTGGGCGAACGAAGCTTGGGGTTCGTACTGGAGTTGGGACCCGAAAGAAACTTGGGCGCTGATTACTTGGTTAGTATTTGCAGCCTACCTGCACGCCCGCATCACTCGCGGCTGGCAGGGAAGACGCCCCGCAATTTTAGCCGCCACAGGTTTTGTAGTAGTTTGGATTTGCTATCTAGGCGTCAATATCTTAGGCAAAGGCTTACATTCTTACGGTTGGTTTTTCTAATTTGCCAGCCACAAATCTGTTCAACAAAAACAGCATAAATCAAAAAACAGGGATTAATATTATCTCCGATTTGAAGGGTGGAAAAATATCCACTATTGATGTCAACTCAAGAGCGAGCGTAGTATGATTCTACTTTTTGACTATTAGCCCCAGATTCTACCGAGCGTCCCGAATCATTGCGGAGGATAAGAGTCTTCTCTTTTTTCCGCCTTTTCAAGGGGATGGGAAGAAAGCAAAACTAGGATAAAAACGAGAGAGACCAAGGTTTTTAGGCGATTGTTGACACCAATGCAGCACTCACATTACACAACAGCCGAGACTATAAAACTTTACTCTCTCTTCCGGGAGCATCTCATTTTTGTAAAAAGCATTTTTTCTGTGAGTGCTGTCCCAGAAAAGCGTATTGTACAGAGGAGCGAGCTCCCGACAGCACTATAAATCCAAAACTGAGATGCTCCCTTTCTTCCTTCTTCCTTTTTCCTTCTTCCTTCTTCCTTCTTCCTAATGACTAATCTACGTTCGCTCGGGTGGGACAGCAATAATGACTGCTGACTACTGACTGCTGACTGCTGACTACTTCCTTCATTAAAATGACAATTGATATGGACAATTCACAACTTTCCCTCAACGCGGACGATGTTTTGTCTGCTCCTACCAGCGCTTTGATGTATCAATGTACATTCAAAGTCAGCGAATTTATGACAATTATGCAGTCAAGAATATTAGAAGAAAAATTATTCTCAGAGGGCATGGATTGCGAGGTGTTAAGTGCCGGGAAAGACTGGACAAAAGGCAAACTCAGGATGCGTTTGGAGTTTTGCCCGATCGCACCTGAAGTCAAAGAACAAAAAGCCCTTCCCGCTGCCGCAGAAGAATCAGACAGCGCCCAAAACTACGCCGCAGATCCCTCCGATGAAGCTGATCGAGATGAGGAAATAGATGTCAGCGACTCAACACAAGCAAGTAATGATTTTACTGTTTATAAGTATTCAGACAGCCATCCCCAGAGTCGAGGAATGTGGAGCTAAGCTGCTTGCGGGACAGGGAAAGGAGGAATATTTTTCAATTTTAAGTTCAGAGTTTTGACTCGATCGGCTTAAAAATCCATCCTTTCTACAACTCCCAACTGTCAACTGCTTTCGGAGTCAACTGCCAATTGTAATGCCTGAATCTGCCAAGTGGACGCACCTCCACGCTCAACTGCACCGGACACTGCTACACCGACAAATATTGCCCTCAAATCAGCGATTGTTGGTAGCAGTATCTGGCGGCCAAGATTCTCTGTGCGGGCTCAAATTACTGAGCGACTTGCAGTCAAAATGGGGGTGGAATCTAGCCATTGTTCACTGCGATCACCGCTGGCGTTCTGATTCACAATCTAATGCAAGTCATGTAGAAAATTTAGCTAAAAATTGGGGAATATCCTATTATTTGCAAACAGCTTCGGACATCTCGAAAACTGAAGCAGCGGCCAGACAGTGGCGGTATCAAGCTTTAACCGAAATTGCGATCGCCCACAACTACCCCTACATTGTCACAGGCCACACAGCCAGCGATCGCGCGGAAACACTACTCTACAACCTAATTCGCGGTAGCGGGGCCGACGGACTTTCCGCCCTGACTTGGACGCGCCCCCTTGCCGATTTGCGATCGCCGATTTTAAATTTTAGATTGGGGGATTCTGAGGAAAATCTTAACTCCGAAATATCTGCCGATTTTGCATTGGACAATCTCGATCAAACTCCCCAATCGAAAATCGAAAATCCTCAATCTAAAATCTACTTGGTTCGTCCGTTGCTGGAAATAAGCCGATCGCAAACAGGTCAATTTTGTCAAGAGCAAAAACTGCCTATTTGGGAAGATTCCACCAATCAAGATTTGCAATATGCCCGCAACCGAATTCGATCGCAATTATTGCCTTATTTAGAAACTCATTTCAACCCAAAAACTCAACAAGCCCTTGCCCAAACAGCCGAACTTTTGCGCGCCGACGTAGAATATCTCGAACTTGCAGCTACCGACTTGCTACAGCGAGCAATCTCTCAAATTGCCGACAACAAGCAGGTAAAAATTCAACTTCCCGTCAACTTAAATCGCCAGATTTTGCGAGACGCACCCTTAGCATTACAACGGCGGGCAATGCGGCAGGTATTGCAGCAAATATTGCCCTGTGCACCCAGTTTTGAACACGTAGAAAAACTCACCAGCTTAATAGCTGCCCCCAACCGATCGCAAACCGATCCCTTTCCTGGAGGAGCGATTGCCCGAGTTGAAAATCCTTGGATCGCGATCGGCATTTAATCAATTAGGTACCGGGCAGAAAACTGGAAAGAGCTTGCCGCAAATCCGAAACTAGGCGATCGTGCTCCTCTCCTGTTTGCTGCACGCGATCGAGTTCCCCCGCCACCGCTTCCAGCTTTTGGCGCAGCCCGCTCAAATTGTCCTGCACCGGCTGCAACATTTCTTGATAAACATTCACCCGGCCCCAGAGTTCAGCCACAGCGCCTTTCTGGTTGAACAACTTCTGCTCTAACTGCTTGAGTTCCGAGCGTTTCCCCTCACTTTCCCCCTGAAGGCGGTTGACATTTGTCTCAATTTGCGATATTGCCTCTCGTACCTGTTGAATTTCAGTCTCCAGCCGTTGAAATTCTTGGGTTTGCTGCTGTCGCCCTGAATTGAGCTGTGCGACGATCGGCCCCAAATCAATATCTCCCGGCTCTGGTTTTGGAGCATTAGCAGTACCCAAGCGGCGCCACAACACCGCCTGATGCTGCTTCAAAATATTTTCTCGTTCCTGCAAGCGGAGGCGCTGTCCCACCAGAGTTTCGTTCAACATCTGATAACTTTCGAGTTCGTCAGCCATTTCATTTTCCAAAGCCATGCGATCGTACTCGGAAGCCGCTTGAATTTTGGCTTGCAACTCCTCGATTGTCTCGCGCTGGAGAGTCAACTCCTCCTCTTGATCGTTAACAAACCGGAACACCTTTTCTAAATCCTGTTGCAGGTGTTGCACCAGCCCCTGCAACTCCTCAACCGGCATCTTCTCCAGAGCAGACACATCTACTACCTGCTCCGCAGCCACACCACCTGTAGCAGAGGCCAGCCGAGACACTTGCTGGTACAAATCTTCAACAGCCTTCACCTGCACAGACACAGATTGAGCTTGCTCCTGCTTAGCGGTGAGGGTACTTTGCAGCCCCTTGAGATCCGCGCGAGCTTGTGTCAAAGCATCTTGAGATTGATACCACTCCTGCCAGCGGCTTTGGAGGCTCTGATTTTGTCGGTCTACTTCTTCCTGTTGTTGCTGAGCGTTTGCCCGTTTTTGCTCCAACTGTTGCCAGTGCAGGTCTAGAATAGCCTGCTGAGCCCCCACCCCAGTAAAAGACTGATTGACTTGTTCGCGAACCCCTTGGGCCGAAGCAATTGCCCCTCCCAGCTTATCGATCAACTCCTGAATCCGGAACGCCTGCTGTTGGTCAACCACCGCCCCCTGAGGCATCTCAGACTGCTGTTGGGCCACCTGCTGCTGCTCGCTCCGCAACTGTTCCCAAGCCGTCTCCATTTGGGCGCGACTGCTTGCGACCTCATCTCGCAGTCGGTTAGCTTCATCTCGAGTATTTTCAATTTCCGAGCGTTGAGCCTCAAGTCGTTCCAGCTCGTCTTCCATTTGAGCCAACTGCTCTTCCCGGGCTTGCATTTCCATTTCCCGGCGATTGAGTTCCTGGCTCGAAAATGTCAGAGAAGCCTTCCACTGTTCGATTTCCTCTTCCTTATCCTTAAACTTGTCCTGCAAGCGCGAGAAATTTTGCAGAATGCTCACCAACTGGCGCGCCGCCTCCTGAATCCGCTGCACTTGCTTGCTAGCGCTCAACTCCACCAGCACCAGGGTGCCGTCGTTAAACTTATTAGCTTCTTCAACAGGAATCGCGTCATCGCCCGGTACGGCGCTCCAATTGTGTTCGCCTCGCTGACAAGCTAGCAGTTTCAGTTCAGCTTTACCGCCACCGAGACCAAAGCCGCTTCTCTGTTTTTGTACTTCCGCTAGATACAGCACACTAATAGTCCTCTATGAAGGTGTCGTTTGCCCGATCGGGGGATAGCATCCTTTCCCAACTGTCTTCAGCACTCACGCACAGCAGTGCTTCGCTAGCACGCAGAGAGAAAGCACTGCCGCCGCCCGCTTTCTGGACGGAGACTGGGAGCAGTCTCCATGCCGCTTGATTCAAGACTAGCAGGCACTGCGGGGAGAGCCGATCGCCCAAAGCTGAAAAAGGTAAGTCAGTCAAAAACTTTCTCTTGATTGTATCAGGCTTTAGTTGCTCGTCGATCGCGACTAAAGCCACAACCCAAACCCTGCGCCATCCTCAGGCAGACTATGGATTTGAACCGCGCTGCCTTAGAATAGGGTAATGAGCAAATCACCAGGCGCCAGTAAAGGGCGCGATCGGCATAGGGAGGCAAAAGGCAGCAGTTTTAACCGCCCTGAATAAATACATACTTGTTTATTCAATCCCTATAATCAACGTATGCAAACACTAACTTACGAGTACAAATTAGACCCGACGCCCGAACAGTCACCAGAAGAGGAAAAATCGCTGGAGATTTGTCGGGCAGCCTACAACTATGCCTTGCCAAAACGCAAGGATGGGGTCAATTCTCGTCAGTGCAGTGTCAATACTGGCAGTTGCAAGCAGGAATATATTTTGCCTGTAGGGATACATAGACCTACTTTCTACACTCAATGCAAGTCACTGACCTTGGTCAAAGAAATTAATCGAAACCTCAAAATTGCACATATTCACGTACTGCCACAGGTTCTCAGAAGCCTAGAAGCGTTATTATTTGTAGCAATGTGCGATCGAGGTCTGAGTTGGTATCTGTCCCAGAAACAGATGCGCTCATTTGTATATTTCCAGTTGCACAAAGTGTCAGTCAAACCAGAGAAGGTAAACATACCTAAAATAAGTCCGGTCAAGATGCGTTTATCTCACCCCTTACCATGCGGCTGCCAAGTCATGCAAGTTAGGGTAGTGAAACAGGCGAATGGATTCTCTGTCAAGCTTGCACCGCAAGCATTTGTAAAAGTTCCGAAATCCATGGCATATGGTTGTGGAGTTGGCATTGATTTAGGAAGGCAGCATTTTCTGGCAACCCCTGAAGGCAAATTAATTGCTAGACCTCAGTTCTTTGTGCGGCGACAGTGCAAGCTGAAATTGCTGCAACGTCAATCAAATTACAAAACTAGAGGTTTTAGACAATTGCAAGGGCTCCAACGCAGAATTGCTCTTCGTCGCGAATCGATCTCGAACACTCGAAAGGACTTTCATTTTAAAACAGCTCATCACTTGTGCGACAGCGCTGAAATGATATTTGCTATTGATTTAAATCTCAAAACAATCTCAGCCGGAATGTTGTGCAAAGATACCCTTGATGCTGAGTTTGAACAGTTTTTGCATATCTTGGCTCATCCGTGTTTCAATCCAGATGTCTGTGAAGCACAAGTAGAGGCCAATGGCACAATCAAAACTTGTCTCTATTCTCAAACTCATAAAAGTAAAAAAGCGTTCTCCGCACCTGTCCACAAGTGTCAAACCTGCACCAATTATGAAACCAATCGAGATGTAGCAGTCGCGCAAGTATGAGACCGCATGGATATTCAGCAGTCGGCAATGGCGGCACTGAACCTCTCTGGAGGGTAAAGTCCGTGGACTCCCATAGATTCAAGAATCTCCTGCATTCACGCATGGGGAGTATCAAGGAAATTACAGTCAATCTTTGCGCCAGCACACAGTCTTTCCGAGCTCAGACGCCAACGGTTTTAAGGAGGGCACTTTAGCTGCATGCAGGGAAATTTGAGTGAAATAGACATCCGCAGCATCCTGCAATTAATCGAGTTAGGTCAGCGCACCGGAGAACTGTTCGTAGAGGCTTACAACTCCACCAGCAGCACGGGTTCTCAACCTACCCAGCGCTCCCTTGCAGGACACTCATGGTATGTCTTCTGCTTCAACGGTCAGATTATTTACGCTACCCAGAGTGCGGGGAGTTTGTTTCGCTTGCGCGATTACCTGCGCCGCTACAAAGCAGATAGCGCCCTCGACAAAATCCAAGTTCCCTATATGGCATCTACCAATGCCCCAGAATACGGCTACCTGTGGGCCCTGCTAGAAAACCATATCCTCACCCCAGCTCAAGGGCGGAACATTATCCACAGCATGATCCACGAAACCCTATTTGACTTGCTCAGTCTGCACCAGGGTTCCTTCACTTTTGAAATGGGCTCAGCTTTGGCTCCTCAACTTACCAGCTTAGAAATTAGCTCGTTGCTGGCGAAAATTGTCAAACAAGTGCAGCAGTGGAAGCAGTTTCACCCTCACATTCAGTCACCCAATCAATGCCCGGTAATTTCCGATCCCGCCGAGCTGCGAGCCGCACTCCCGGTCAATACTTTTAATACTCTCAGACGCTGGGCCGACGGCCACACTTCTATCCGCCAAATGGCGCGCTACCTCAACCGAGATGTGCTTAGTGTCGCTAAGGCGATTTACCCTTTCGTACAGCAGGGATTGGTGCAACTATTTTTCCAGCCTTCTGTTACCCCGGCCGACAGTAGGGGGGGGTGGTCATCTCCCGAAACCAAGGTCAAGAGGGTTGTCTGCATTGATGACGACAACATAATTCGCAAAACAGTCGAGTCAATTTTAAACGAACAGGGTTACGAAGCTACGGCGATCGGCAACCCCCTGGAAGCGCTGAGTTTGGTTTTTAAACTCAAACCCGACTTAATTCTGTGCGATATTGCCATGCCAGAACTTGACGGCTATGAAGTTTGCGCCATGCTGCGCAATTCTAGCGCTTTCCGGCAGACGCCGATCGTCATGTTGACTGGTATCGACGGATTTATCGATCGGGTTAAAGCCCGGATGGCTGGAGCCACAGACTTCTACACCAAACCTTTCGGCGAAAGCGAGTTATTAATGCTGGTAGAAAAATATGTGGGCCCGGGCTACCCTCGGGCGCATCTCTCAGGAAGATTATTAAGCCGATCGCTAGAAGATGAATTAGAGTCAAATTGAGGTTATAGGATTTTGCACAGCTCCAGATTTTGGGCTTAATCAATTAACTTTGCTAGCATCAGGATGACTCAATATTAGCTAGCGATCGTTTTTGCTCCCAATCCCAACCAAAAATAGTAGAAAATACTCCAAAACTGCCAAGCCCAAGTTCTTCGACTAAAACTTTTATTGACTGCTGTTTCACAACAGCGAGCATTTTTGCCTCCTTGAATTGTGTGTAACGCCAATGATTCCGCAGGATATTTTTTAGCAAATGTTGGTATATTATAGCCTCATTCCCAAAATATGCTACGAGATTGGTGAAACTTCCAGGAATTTTATAAGCAAGCAAACTTGCGCGAAAAAATTAATTTAACAGCAATTGAATATTTGTGCATTGAGATTGTATATTTTGATAAATCATACAAAACAAGGTCAAATATTCTCCCTTTCTCCTCTAACACCAGAGACAATCTAAATGCACAAAAGTGTACAGATTTTTGGGTAAAATGAATAAGTGCCGCGTCAGCATTTTTTAAACCTAATCAAATTATCAATACAGGGATTCGCCCTACAAACCTCATTTATTCAGTTGACCGCTTGACAGCTTGCCCCCCCGAGCGAATTGAAAGGGTTGAGGGCTACCTCTACCTGGAAGTCCGAGGATTGAAGCAATGAATAGTCTTATTTTAATTTTTTCCTCAAAAAACTCCGGCTTTCAATAGACTTGAATTGCATAAGTCTTCGATCGATACAGAAACCGCAGATGTCAGA
>NZ_JAUBOJ010000256.1:0-10884 GCF_036700185.1 Microcoleus sp. BM001215392
CCGTTACATCCGTTACATCCGTTACATCCGTTACACAATCCGCTGCCGAACTTCCCTCTTCCTTCGTGTCCTTCGCGTCTTCGCGGTTCGTACTTCCATCTTCACTTATGACTCAAAATCTCAACTTCGCCAACCAAAACTTGCGGAACCGTTCATTTAAAGGGCTGGACTTATCAGGGGCGAACTTCAGCGGTTGCGACATTCGAGGCTGCAATTTCACCGGAGCGATTTTGAGGGGGGCAAATTTTCAAGGCGTCAGAACCGGACAAAGCCGCCGCCGAGTCAAAAACTTAATTGCTAGGGCTGGCGTAACAGCAGTGATAGTGACGGCTGCTGGGGCTTTGATTGGACTGATTGGCGGAGTGGATGCGGGGGCTGTGGCTGTGGCGGGGACGGCTGCGACAGCCATTGCTGCGACTCGGGGCGAGGCGGGAATTGTGGCGGGGGCTGTAGCTGGGGCTGCTGCTGCGATCGGCGCTAACGGTATTGTGACATTTTTGGGCGGGGATACTCTGAGGGGAATTGGTTTATTTTTGGTTTCTGGGGTTATTTTGGGGTTATGTGCGATCGGCTTTTTTATCGCGGTTGAAGAAATCGAAAAATTGTCAGTAACGTCGTTTAGAAAAGCTGATTTAACTGGCGCTATATTCGATCCGGGTGCGGTTCTCGATGCTGATTTTTCGGATGCGCGAGGCTTGCCGTGGTAAGCTGCACAATTACTGATTTCTTACCCATTCCCGGAATTCTCGCACTGCTGTAGTTGCGCCTGCTGTTTGAGTGCGATCGATAAATTCGTCAACTTTTGCCGTCGGTAGCATCGGGAATGCGAGGGAAAAATCGCACTCGACATATTCGCCATTTTGCAATTGATAAAACTTGATACTTCGTCCGTCGTACCGCCAGATTTCGGGTACGCCTAAATCTGCATATAAATCGAATTGATTTAAGGAACTGCTGGTAATATCAATTTCCAGTGCTAAATCTGGCGGCGGATCTTGAGCAAAGTCTAATTCTGTTCTGCCTCTGACCAGTGCTTCATTCTGGATATAATAGCATGAATCTGGTTCTTTGCCCGCTGATTTTTTGCGTTTCTTAATAGTCATCGAACCAAATGGGTTGTACTCAAGATTGAGTTCTTCGATGAGAGTGACAATTAGGCGATCGATCAGCCTGTTGCGATTTTCATGTTCCGGTAGCGGCACCATAATTTCTAATTGACCTTGATGGTAAGCAATTCTGGTGGAACGTTTGTTGCCCAGTTCCGCTAGCAGGCTTTCATATAGTTGCCAACTGATATTTGCTAGTAAAACTATTTGTTCATGCGAGGTTGATATTGTTAACATTTGAGTTGGGTTTGTATTCGTGACTATTTCTTTGGGTAAAATAGCATGGGAGTGCAAAACATTGACTTTATGACTAAGTTTCCCCACGATCAGTTTGCTAAAGAATACCTTCAAGAGTTATTGTCGCCTCTGGGAGAAGTAGAAACCAGCAAAGATGTAACCGCTGAAGTCAGAGAAATTGATGTCTGGTTTCAACCCACTTCTTTTGAGGGCGAATATGCTCAGAGTTTGGGTTTATTGGGTAAGATGGCTGCTACTGTAGCTGTGATTGAGCCGTTTCGCAATCCGGTTAATACTGAGGGAATCTTCAGTTGTGTGGTAAAACTATTAAATAGTAGGGCTAAACTGGGACGGCAAACTAATCGAGAAGACCAGCGTTTAGAAGAAAGACAATTGCCGAGGTTGTGGATTTTAACTCCCACTGCTTCGGAACTTTTACTGGACAGTTTTGGTTTTCGGGTTCCCGAAGAGTCCGAGGGCTGGGGGAAAGGAGTTTATTTTTTAACTGAGGTTTGGAGAGTCGGACTAATCGCGATTCACCAGCTACCGAGAAGTCCCGAGACTATGTGGTTGCGGATGTTGGGCCGCGGGCGGGTTCAGCAACAGGCGATCGCAGAACTAAGTGCATTGCCTCTGGATAATCCACTCCGAACTAACGCGCTACAATTATTGTACATCTTGCAAGCAAATTTGCAAGCGAATACACCACCTATTCCCGCAGGGGATGATGAAGATCAGGAGTTAGTTATGGCGATTCGCTACGCGATGGCTGCGCCTCACGCACCTCTTTTTCAACAACATTTAGAAGCTGCACAACAACAAGGCCGGGAAGAAGGCCGGGAAGAAGGCCGGGAAGAAGGACAGCGGATGATTTTGGAGAGTTTTTTGCAAGTTAGATTTGGGGAGTTAGACCCACGAACTATCGCATTAATTCTACCGATTTCGGCTTTGCCTGTTGCCGAGTTCACCTTGCTGTTAGTGCAATTATCTACTCTACCTGCGGGAGAACACGAACACCAACAAGTCCAAAATTTGTTGGCTGAAACTGTTTTGAAAAAATCTTTCACTCAAGCGGAACAGTTCTCAGAAATTTCGGCTAGTATCATCCATGATTTGCTGGCTTTATCTCCCGAAGTTTTCTCATCTTTATTGGCAGAATTACCTCAATTGTCGATTGAAGAACTGACAGCTAGATTGGCACAACCATTGACTTAGAAAAAAATAAACTGACGGGTAATAGCCTGTCAATATTGGGGCGGTTTCTCACAGACACCGCCTCTATATTTTGCAGATGTCAATAGCTACGGTCATGCGCTACTGTAGTTAATAATATAATTTGGTCATTAGTCCTTGTTGTTTGACACTCAAGCGGGAGTCAACGCCACGCTCGATTCTTAAGAATATAAAGCCTCAGTAGACTTTGATTCGTAACGGCTCTGCCAAAGAGCCTCTAGACAGTCCGGTAAAACCATTCTGCTTACTTGTTGCTTTTCTACCAATATTTGCGGCACCGTTGGTATCCGCATTAATCAAATGTCCTTCTTTGCTTCTATACAACCCGCGTTTCACTCGCTTGCCAGAGAACTGGTATATCGCTGGTTTGTCAGCGTTGTAAATCGGTAAATCATCCCCATCCAAGTAACTAGACTTAGACGTGTACGATTCTTCTTGCTCCACGTATTTCAATCCGTATCTCTCACAAAGAGACTTGAGTTTATTCCTCAAAGCGTAGAAAGGAATCTGGACAAAGTTTTGATTAATGCGACTACCAAGATTAATATCCTGTTTTATCCCAACGTTAAAACCAACAATCAGGCTTTCAATTTTAGTGTTGATGCAATGGTCGATTATTACCCTTGCTGCCTTATTGAGATAGTCTCTAACTTGATTGCTACGGTTGATGTACAACCTTACCTGTCGTTCGGTCAACCTCTGGATGTTCTGCCGATATTTAATCGATTGCAGCCTAGCATTTTCCTTGTTGAACCACTGGTTGATAGATTTAAGTTTGCGACCATCCACAATCATGGATGCCCCATTGGTGTCAACACAAGTTGCCAGATTATCCAATCCAATATCGATCGCCAGAGAACTACCAGCAATCGTTTCGGAGGGTTCATTGGCACTTTTAGAAATATACTCAACTTCAAAAAATCGAGCATTATACTTAGGATGAATCCGAACCTCTTTGATGGTGTCGGGGTCGAGTCGTTCGGGAAAGTTAATTGCTATTTCACCGAATTGCTTCTTAAAAGCATTTGACATGGGGACTTTAAACTTTCCATCCTTGACTTTAATCCGAGGAATTATCAGCACGAAATACCCTTCTTTGGGCAGATAGTGAGGAAGTCTTACCTTCTGTTGATAAGTGCCAGATTTAACCGCATTAATCAGTCCAAAAAAGCTGTTAAAGGTTCGATCTACAACTTTCAACGTTTGCTGTGCAATATCGGTGTTGAGTGCTTGGTAGTTCTCATTCTCTTTGCACAGATGGTAAGCCGACTCATAGCGCAAGTGCTTACGTACCTCAAAAAAATATTGGCGAACGGTGTAAAGACCCACATTGTAGAGGTTTTTACTCAGTCGGCACAACTCTCTGATCGCCAAGAATTCGGCTTTGCCAAGGTTGCGTAATTGGTTTTTTTGAGTGGAGTACATAAACATTGGTTTCGCTGATATCATCATTATATAGCGAAAGTACCTTATAAGTCAAGTGTATCGTTATATAGATTGACGGCGAATTAATTCGCCCTGTCGTTTCCCACGAGCTGGCTAAAGCCACGCTCGTTTCCCACATCCCGCTTATTTTTTTATGAAGTTGCGATCGTTCTTTTCTTTCCTCATTGCTGGCGTCTTGGCACTCTTAGCCTTGAGTGCAGGCGGTTTTTACTGGCTGTCAACCAAAACTCCCCTAAATTTGCTCGCCGGTGGGCCGACAACTACTCCGACTGCGGCTGTGTTTGTCTCGAAACAATCACCTGTGTTAGTTTCAATGCTGGTAAATCCCGATCGCCTCGAAGCATTGCGACAAATCTTTGCCTCTCCTGAAGAAAGAAGCCGATCGCACGCTGAATTCGAGCAAATTAAAAAAAGCTTTCTCGCCAATACGGGCCTGGATTACAGTCGAGATATCCAACCTTGGATAGGTGACGAAATTACCCTCGCTCTCACAAATCCCGATTTCGACGCTCGCGAACTTAACAACGGCAAACAAACCGGGTTTTTGCTAGCCGTTTCCTCCCAAAATGTCGATCGCTCTCAAGAATTTCTCACTTCCTACTGGCAAAAAGAATCTCGCAAGGACAAAACAGTGCAGTCGGAAGTATACAAAGGTGTCAAAATATATTATAAAGAGTCACCAATAACTAATCCCAAAAAAGATTCGATTTCGCCTTTTAACCCGCTGTCTTTACCGAATTCAAGTTTGCCTCCCAGCTTTGCAACAGCAGCAATCGGCGGTAGTTATGATTCAGGAAGTAACAGCAGTTTTGTGTTGTTTTCTAACAGTCCGAACCTGCTGCAAGATGCAATTGATAACGTAGAATCAGCAAGCCTAAATCTTAACAATAATCCTAACTATCAAAAAGCTTTGCAGCAGCTAACTCAAGGCAGAATAGCTTTAGGATTTGTCAATCTCCCGCAGCTAGCAACCAAGCAAAATTCCCAAGTTTACCTTAATTCCCTCGCAGTTGCTATCGGAGTCAACCGCCGCGGATTGCTGGCTCAAACTGCTTTGGTGACATCACTAGAACAAACAGTTTCTCCCAAACTATCCGCACCAGTGCAAGCCTTGCAGTACATACCCTCAGCCAGTCCTTTCACTGTCGCCAGCACCGATTTAAGGAATTTTTGGACTGATTTGTCATCGGCGGTGTCAACTAACGCAGAGGCTTCAAAATTAGCCGATCGCGCGATCGCAGATATTCAGCAAAATTCGGGCGTCAATTTGCCGCAGGATATATTTAACTGGGTACAAGGAGAATACGCTTTAGCCGTGGTTCCGAGTTCGTCAAACACTCCCGACTGGATTTTTGCGGCCGAGAAATCTGCTGATGCTCAAAAGGCGATCGACAAACTCGATGAAATTGCCCGCAGCAAAGAATACAGTATCGGCAACTTTACTCTCAGAAACCAGAAAATTACCGCTTGGACGCAGTTGACAACTAACCAAAATTACGGTGCGGAAAATAAGGGTAAAAGTGCGATCGAAACCGAAGCAAAAGGAGTTCGAGCCACTGTCGGCAAATACGAAATTTTCACCACTTCCGTAGAAGCAATGGATGCAGCACTCAAAGCAGCCGAAACAGGCTCTTTGGTGGCAAATCAAGATTTTCAAACCAGCATCGAACCGCTACCGCCAGCTAACGACGGCTATTTTTATTTAGACTGGCCCTCCAGCAGGGCAATTTGGGAAAAACAAATCCCGTTGTTGAGGTTAATTGAACTTTCTGCAAGACCACTTTTTGACCACTTGCGATCGCTCACTGTCACCAGTACGGGAGAAGTCGCAGGAATTCGGAAAGCTACAATATTTATGCGGCTGAATTAGTCAGTTGTCAGTTGACAGTTGACAGTTGTCAGTTGACAGTTGACAGTTGACAGTTGACAGTTGACAGTTGACAGTTGACTAATAACTACTAACTACTAACTACTAACTAACAACTAATGACTAATGACTAATGACCAAGGACTAATGACTAATGACTAATGACCAATGACTAATGACTACTAACTACTCAGGATTGACTACTATGGGGGTGGGTGGTGTTTTCGGCTTGCCAAAATAAGCTTGAAACACCTCTTTGGCGATCGGCGCTGCCGCCATAGAACCAAAACCGCCATTTTCCACAACCACGGCGATCGCAATTTCTGGCTTGTCAGCAGGCCCATAGGCCACATACAGCGAGTGATCCTTCTGTCCGATCACCTCCGAAGTCCCTGTTTTGCCCGCCGTTAGTGGAATTGAACCGTCATTGAGCCCCTGTCCCGTACCGTCGGTAACTACTGCCACGAGTCCTTCTTTAATCACATTAACTGTCGAAGGTTTCATCCCCGTAGGCACTGGTTTCGTCTCAGGCTTGCCAGTCAGAGAACTCAAAAGATGCGGTTTCACCCGATTACCACCATTGGCGATCGAACCTATCATCACCGCCGCCTCCAGAGGAGTCACCAAAACGAACCCCTGACCGATCGACATCGTGACCGTATCACCAGCATACCAAGGTTCTTTATAGATTTTTTCCTTCTCCGCCGGGGTCGGCATTTGACCGCGATCGCCACCGCCTAGGCCCAAAAGCTTCAAATCCGTATCCTTGCCAATGCCCAAGCGGTGTCCCCACTTAGCAATTTCCTCCGGCCCGGTACTGATCCCAATTTGATAAAAAAACGTATTGCTGCTAAAAGCCAAGGCATCCCGAAAGCCAATGTTGCCGTAACCGCCGCTGTGTTCGTTAAAATCAATTCCCCCCACAGTAATGTAAGACGAAGTACCGAGAATTGAGTCTGCCGAAAACTTGCCCGACTCCATGCCGGCGACGGAAGTCACAATTTTAAAAGTGCTGCCGGGAGGATAGCCTTGCATCGCCCGATTCAAAAATGGATTTTCCAAGTCTTGAAGAGTTGCCCAGTCATCCTTAGTGATTTTGCGCGTAAACAGATTGGGGTCAAAAGTTGGGTGGCTGGCAAGAACTAATACCGCGCCGGTTTTCACGTCTATCGCCACTACTGCTCCCCGGCGGTTCCCCAGCGCTGTTTCGGCTGCTTTTTGCATGGACAAGTCTATGGTTAGCTGCACCGATTCGCCGGGAGTCGGCGGTGTCTCTCCCATCAGCCGCAATTCTTGATTTTGGGCATTTACTTCGATCAGCCGATCGCCCCAAACTCCTGCAATTTTCTTGTTAGAACTCGCTTCTACGCCCATCTGACCGACAATCATCCCCATCGGATATTCCGGGTGATCTTTGAGGTCTGTTTGGGTAGCTTCGCCAATATATCCCAAAACGTGAGCCGCCACACTGCCTTCGGGATAGTAGCGGCTCGCTTCTGGCCGCACTTCCACTCCCCGCATTTGTCCCACCTGTTCTGCTAGCGGCACAAACACCTCTGGCGGCATCGCTTGCTTGAGGCGCACCGGTCTGTAGGATAGAGGATCGACCTGTTTGATTTTTTGTAAAATTTCTTTGGCCGGGATTTTCAGCAGCGGGCTCAACTTGTCTGCTGTGACTTTCCACTCTTGGGGCGTTTGTTCTTTGGGCCACACATATACCGATCGAGCTAAATTGTTTGCCGCTAGCAGCTTGCCTTTGCGATCGACAATATGTCCGCGATTTGCCGGCATTGGCACTAAGCGAACGCGATTGTTTTCGGCTCGTTCCCGATTTTGCTTCCCTTGTACCAGTTGCAATTCCACCAGCCGGCTAGCGTGCAGACTCAGCAAACCTGTTGCCACCAGCATTAATACGATCGCCCGATGTATCGGACGCGACTGTTTCTTAGGAGTTTCCCCCAGGGTTTTGTCATTCGAGCGAAATCCAGAGAGCGCAGAAATTTCTCGTTGCATCATTACTATCGGTAGATGTCAAATCCTAGATTTTAGATACCTGATTCTCAACTGTGAAGTATACACTATCAGGCCGGGGGCGAGCCCATACCTGGCAGTAACGGTTACTGGCGGCGACGGTTCGGCAAAGCCAAGCGGTTGATAATTTGCGGTTAATTAATAACTCATGACTGACAAAGCCTGACTAATCGCCCAAACACCAAGAGATAGCTAGTAAAATCAACGTTAAGCTCAGCCAATTAGGGAGGTGGAGCCAGCCCGACAAATCCACAGGCAACAATAGCAAAACCTGGGCGGATAGGGAAGCGATCGCCAATAAACAGGCGAGCAGTATCAAATTAATCATCTTGACACAGTACAATTGCCGATAGTAGCCGATCGCGTGTGGCAGAACTCGGAGTGGCACGAGCCGGGGCGATCGCACAGGTATTGTCCTGATAGAAATAAGGAACAGAAGCCAGAAGGTTGTGAACTTCATTAAAAGAAATTATTCTTTCTCCAAAAATCTGATTCTTGGGGCTGCAATGGGAAATTCTGAGTTGTGATTTTAAGTTGTGACACTTCTGAGTATTGCCATGTTGTTTAATCCGCGATCCCATTTCAAAAACGGTGCGATCTTGGCTGCGACCTGCGCGATCGCCGCCCTACCAGTTTTAGCAGAAACAGCGAACTTCGGCACCTTAACTTTATCGCGAGGTTTTGGGTCTCCCACAGCAGTATTGAGAGGTTCCACAGGCGGATCGTACTCTCTATCTGCCCTTGCCAACGCCGATCGCCACAAAAACAAATGTTTGGGTTTTGCCACCCCAACACCCGACCACATCATATTGTTGCAGCAAAACTTCGACAAATTCACCATCCAAGTCAACAGCGGAGGGAAGGACACAACCTTACTCGTACAAGGCCCCGGTAACGCCGTGCGCTGCGGAGATGATGTAGGTCAGAATAAAGATGCTGGCATTGTAGATTCAGATTGGCAAGCAGGCTCTTACAAGATTTGGGTAGGCACCCTCGAACCCGGAGTCAAGTCTAACTACACGATCTCATTGCAAGAATAGAACGCAGCGGCGTAGCGGAAGGGAAACGATCGCCGCTCCTCAAAATTTCCCGGAATCTCCTTCAATCTCCCACTGGGAAACTCATGCAATCTCCCACTCCCGGGAGCGACAGATCCGCCGCTAACCTCCCCCATCAAGTAAAATGTAAGATCGAAAGTGCCGTGTTTAACCAAAATTGGTAACTCCGAAAGTGCTAAAGACTCTTAGAGCTGACTTCAATATAATTTTCGATCGCGACCCTGCCGCTCGCAACTGGCTGGAAGTGTTGTTTTGTTACCCAGGTCTTCAGGCCCTAGTGCTGCACCGCCTCGCACACTGGCTTTACGTGCTGGGACTTCCCTTCATCCCCCGCTTGATTTCCCACATAGCTCGCTTTTTGACCGGAATTGAAATTCACCCAGGGGCGACGATCGGCAAAAGCGTCTTCATCGACCACGGTATGGGGGTTGTAATCGGTGAAACAGCGATTGTCGGCGATTTTGCCCTAATTTACCAAGGCGTCACCCTCGGCGGCACAGGCAAGGAAAGCGGCAAACGCCACCCTACCGTCGGCGAAAATGTAGTTGTCGGTGCCGGCGCCAAGGTACTCGGCAACCTGCTAATTGGTAACAACGTCCGCATCGGCGCCGGTTCGGTCGTCCTCCGCGACGTACCATCTGACTGCACCGTGGTAGGGATTCCCGGCCGCATCGTTTATCGATCGGGAGTCCGCGTCAATCCGTTAGAACACGGCAGTTTGCCGGATTCGGAAGCTGTGGTAATTCGGTCTTTGCTCGATCGCATCGAGTCCCTCGAACAGCAAGTAAAAAGTTTGATTCCTCAAGCATCTGTCTCTTTAACTTCTGTTCCCAATTCGGATTCAGCATTCCCAACTTTAAATCAAACCAGCAATGTAGCTGTAGCTGAAAAAACCAAATTAGCTGTTACCACCGCTTGTCAGTTAACAGATAAAGCAATTCAAGAATTTTTCGACGGCACCGGCATCTAAAATTTGAATTGGGCATAGGGCATAGGGCATAGGGCATAGGGCATAGGGCATAGGGCATTGGAGGTAAAGTGTGCAAGATTATTGCTAACAACTAACCAATAACAAGGGTGCATCTCAATTTTGTAAGGGCTCTCGCACAGATGAGGCAGTAAATCTCTGGTTATAACTAATAAATTGTCTGCCGTCAGGTGCGAGAGCCCCTACGAATATATTTGCCAAACTGGGATGCACCCAATCACAACTAACCAATAACAATTAACCAATAACAACTGCTTTCAAGGATTGACCGATCGCACAAACCAATTTCCCTCTCCGTCGCGCCCATAAAGCCATCGGTTCTGCGGTTCCCCCCGCAACTCCAACAAATCCACCGTTTCCGGTTCCAAAAGCAGCAAGCAAAAATTAGGTAGCGGATCGATCGCATCTGCAGAAGCACAATCAAAAGCAGTAGCTTCGGCCTTATCTTCCCCCGGACACGGCCAAGCAAACTGCACCCGTGCCGCCTCAGAAAGCTCATGCCAAGCTGTGCGGCGGGCTGCGCACAACTCTGCATCTGGACAATGGGCTCCTACCAAAACAAGCTTTCCAGCAATCCGAAATTGTTCGCGAGTTTTAGGGAAATACCAGCAAATCTCCCCCCAAGGATAGAGATTAATTTCCTCTGCCTTTTGACTGCGAATATCTGTAATAAACTTTAACTGGTTGGTGTCTGCCAAAAACCCTCGAAACACCACAGTGCGGTTCGCCGGACGCCCGTTAGGACGAACCGTTGCTAGCTGCAAGTAGCGGGCATAAACAAGACTGCGGTTGCGGTGGAGCGATCGCGCTAAGGGATCTCGCCAAAGTGCTAAAGACATAATTAATATCCTATTATATTGGTAATTAGTCATTAGTCAGTAGTCATTAGTCAGTAGTCATTAGTCAGTAGTCATTAGT
>NZ_JAUBOJ010000257.1:0-10875 GCF_036700185.1 Microcoleus sp. BM001215392
TGTCGGACTGTCGGACTTTTCGGGCTGTCGGACTTTCGGGCTGTCGGACTTTCGGACTTTCGGACTTTCGGACTTTCAGGGTAGACGAAAAGCACGAAAATGTTCCAAGATATTCAGCATAAAAACCATATAAAATATTAAATTTACAGAACCATGAAAAAAAATAAATTTGCTAAATATTTAATCTTATTTATACTGATATTACTATCTGCAACCAGCCTGCACCATCCAATATTTGTCCGCGCCCAGGAGCCACCAAAAGTGAAATCTCCCCAACCAGAACCAAACCAGATCGCACCTGAAAGCGTTTTCATGAGTCAACTTCCTAGTTGGGCGCGACTTGTTGACATCCGCAGCGTAAATCGCAACATTCGCCTCGATATCCGGTACGCCACTACTAACAATTTCTTGAAACGAAAACTTTATACAGTAGCCAAATGTGCTTTGAGAAGTTCTGTTGCTCAAAAGTTAGCGCTAGTTCAAATAGATTTAGAAAAAATTGGCTTGGGTTTAAAAGTTTACGATTGCTATAGACCTTTTTCTGTGACTAAGCAAATGTGGGAATTTTTGCCAGATCCGAACTATGTTGCTAATCCTGCTAGGGGTTCGCGGCACAATCGCGGGGCGGCTGTGGATTTGACTTTAGTCGATCGCACTGGCAAAGAATTAGAGATGCCAACGCCCTATGACGATTTTACCAAAAAAGCTCACAGAGATTACAACGGTGGCAGCGCCCAATCTCGGAAAAATCGTCAAACGCTTGAGGATGCGATGAAAAAACAGGGATTTATCGGCATCACCACAGAATGGTGGCACTTTGATTCGGAAGATTGGCAGAAATTTGCGATTTTAGATATATCGCTTACTGAAATTCCTTAATTAACTAAGCGCAAACAGGTTCGATCGTTCGGACTTTAGTCCGCAAAAAATCAGGTTCGATCGTTCGGACTTTAGTCCGCAAAAATTGTTAAATCAGGACTGAAGTCCGAACGATGGAACCTGAAGAAGAACTGAAGTTCTTACTGCGAACCTGAGTATGTCAACGGACTCGCACATAAAATTCGTATTCATAGCCACGGAAATTAGAGTCTAGTTGAAATGTGTAATTTCCAGTCACAGGGATTTTACCCGTCCACTCAGTTTCATTACCTTGATAAGAATTTCCTAAAAGTTTGCCCCTAGGAGTCAAAATGAGTGGGAAAACATCTTTCCGATTCTTAACAGTCATCGTTTGACCTTTTGTGGCACGAATCTTGTAAGAGTGAGTGCCGCCGCCGATGATTCGACCTTTAACAATTGCCTCATCTCCTCCGGAGATAAAATTAATCTGCTGGTTGATGTTAGAACAACTGCTTTCGGTGCGATTTTTGGCAATCCAACCGGGCGGTTCGGTAATTCGCAGCCAACCGTTTTGTTCTTCGGCGACTGAAACAAAGGTATGATTTTTGAGTTTTCCTACTATTTTGCTGCCACTTACTTCTGGGTGCGATCGCACATTCAGCGGTGGATTCGGATCGCTGACTACAGCCATACTGATTTTACAGTCGGAATTGGGCGCTGTGACAACTACAGGAGCAACTTTTTGCGGCGAGACTCCGGCGATTAGCGGTGGTTGAAGTGTGGCGCTTTTGGCTGGTTGAGATTCAGATGCGGGAGATGCTGCGGCTTGGATTTCTGCTTGTATGGGTTCTGCTGGTTCAGATTCGGGGTTGTTCGCCCCAAAAAGTGCGCTCGACTGTCTGGTGGCTGCTGGGGACTCTACAACTGCGGGATTGGATTGTTTCATCGCACCCGACTGTATCGTTGCAGTAGCGACTCCCACGGCTGTTGCTAGACCTGCTAAGCTCACTATGATGATTTGAGTAGAAGTAAATGACATAAAAACCCTCTCTGTATTTATACTGATATTTTTGTTTCCAAGTTGGCGCGGTAGCCAGTCAAGTTATCGGAAAAATACGTAATTAGGCGGATAGATCCAGATTTTACTGGAAAACTCCCGGCGATCCCCCTTCCCTTTATAGTGAAATTACTTAATCAGGGCGGAGGTTTCCGCATGAGTTCCTAAAATTTAACCTGGATAATTGTCACAATCATTTCACTCCATCTATACTTGACAACTGTACAGATGGTAATCTTCTTGCTCGCCTGTGGCGCGCGGCGAATGGCAAGGTAAGCGTCCGGCGCGAGGTGCAGTTTAGTAGCTAAAATGTCAAGATTCATTTCTCTCAGATTACAACCGCCTCGCGATCGACTGCTTTCGCAGGTGAAGCGAGAAGCCCAAGCAGGGCGATCGCAGTCTTTGCACGCTGCTGTGTTGGCTAGCCTCAGCCATGACTCCCAGCCTGTGGGTATTACCCGCTGTTGGGACGTGGAAGTGAAAGCCGGAAACCGCCCGAGTTTTAGGCTTCCTCCCAAAGCTAGCATTTCTCAAGTGTTCGATCGCACCAACGGCAAATTAGTCATTTTGGGAGCCACAGGTGCAGGCAAAACCACGACGCTGCTAGAATTGGCTCTGGTGTTAGTTTCCCGCGCCGAACAAGATCCTAATTTGCCAATACCGGTGCTGTTTGAACTCGGATCGTGGAAAGCAGAATCTGGGGCGATCGCCGATTGGTTAATTGCTCAACTTCAGTTCAAATACGGCATACCTGCGGCTGTCGGCAAAAAATTGCTCGCCGCACAAAAATTGCTGCCTCTTCTCGACGGTTTGGACGAAGTAGAAACTCACCGTCAAGATATCTGCATTCAAGCTATCAATCAGTTTGTTTCCAGCGAATTTCAACCAAAACATTTAGTAGCTTGCAGCAGTTTTGAAGTCTACAAAAACTGTCAAACTAGATTTAAACTGCAAGCAGCAGTTTTGTTGAAACCTCTGACAGAAACTCAAATTCAAAACTATCTGCTCGAAGCCAGAAGCCGCGAACTTTGGTACAGCATTGAGAATGAGTCGGAGTTGCTAAAATTAGCAAAAACTCCCTTATTATTGAGCATGATGGCTTTGGCTTACGATGATATTTTAATCGAATCTTGGAAGCGCATAACTTCCGCAGAAGAACAGCGCAAATATCTGTTAACTGCCTACATCCGCCACCAAATGACAGGGGAAGTCAAGCAATATCCCAGAGGTAAGGAACTGCGACCAGAACAAATTCGCCGCTGGCTGGGATGGTTGGCGAGAAGGATGGAACAGCAAGGAATTCAAGAATTTTACCTCGATCGCATCCCGTCGAGTTGGCTGCAAACAGGCGAGGAACAGCGCAAGTATCAGTTTGGAGTTAAGCTGTTGGGCGGGCTGATTTGGGTAATTTTGGGATTAATTTTAACCGTAGTCTCCGGCTCGATTTGGGGATTGATTGCGGGTGCTGCGGCTGCGATAATTAGTGCTTTGCTGCCGCCAATTGCAGCGATCGACAGTTTCATATTGCGCCTCGTGTTGTGGTCTAGCGGCTATATTCCTTGGGATTACAGGCGTTTTCTGGATGCTGCGGGCGATCGACTGTTGCTGCAAAAAACGGGCGATCGGCGTTATCGATTTGTCCACGATTTATTGCAGAAGCATTTTGCTGAGATATAATGGTAGGTGTAACTGTGAAGGAGAGCTAAATACCCGAGCGCTAAATATTCGACAAGCAAAAGGAAACTAAAACTCAATGACTGTAAAATTCATTCTGAGTGAATACGTCGATCGAGCAATGACTGAGGCTATGTATGACAAACTTGAAGATCGTAGCTTTGTCGGCAAAATTCCTGTTTGCAAGGGAGTCATCGCCTTTGGCTCAACTTTAAAAGAGTGTCAAAATGAGTTGCGATCCACTTTGGAAGACTGGATTTTGCTAGGGTTAAAATTGCGACATCGTTTGCCCGTAATTGACAATATTGATTTAAATCAGGAGCCTAGCCTTGAGCCGTTGGACACCTTGTAAGCGTCGAGAATTTATCCAGAAATTACAATAGCTAGGCTTAGCTGGCCCTTTTTCTGGAAGCAAGCACCAGTTTATGATTTATCATGAGTATCGCTTAACTATTCCCTCTAATGACGAGTATTCTGTTCCTCAGTTACGGATGATGATTCGAGAGGTTGAGGAGATTATAGATAGGCAAATTACTCTAGAACAATGGAATAGCTTGTGAACTAGCACACACTAATCCTAATCAAAAAAAATTATGGTATTTTTGCCATCAGAAATAGCGGTTCCGCACTAAATTCTAATCCATCAAAAAGTGGATCTTTTAATAGAGTATCTCCCATATAAGTCTGCGGTGCTGCATCAGGATAAAAAACTGTAATGCTTCTGGCCTTACTATCTACCACCCAAACCCGCAAAACCTTAGCATCTAAATAATTTCTCGCTTTCGCAGCTAACTGACCGAAAGTTTGTTCGGGTGAAATAATTTCTATGACTAATTCCGGGACGACAGGACAGGCTTCATCTTGATTCCAGTCTGGAGATAAGCGTTCGTAAGAAACATATAAAAGGTCTGGGACTGGAACCCAGTCTCGCCCCATTCTGGTTAATTTAACTGCCCATTCTACACCAATTTCTCCCCGTTCTTCACCCCACAGTTCGAGAATTTTTATCAGGCTTCTGGTGAGGCGAGAATGAAATTTTTTCGGTGACCTCTTCGGTACTGCTTGATTGTCAACAAATTCGTAGGTAATATCTCCTTCTCCTTCAGGGAGACTGAGAAACTCTTCCAGAGTTAGTTCAGTTTTGGTCTGGAACATAATATTCCTCTGCTGTTAAATGGCATATAATGCGACAAAATCTTAGTATTCGTAGGGTGCATCGCCATTTTCAATCTCTAAATTATATCGACTTTTGGAGTGGTGGCGCACCTTACATATAGGTTTGTTTCCACGAGTCTTGTAAGCACAGGTGCGGATCTACTAGATTGTCGCTTTTTCTTGAGGATTGTCGATCGCGACGCACCCTACAGCTAACTTTTAGGTAAGTTGTTGGGCTTTAGCCCTCTGGAGAGGCGTATCATCCAACATCAAATCCCCATAGCTAAGGCTTAGTCAGTGCGATCGTCGCTGTGAGTCCGGTAGTATCATGGTAGTAATTCTGGTTCCTTCCGAAGCCGACAGCAAAATCGATCGTATCGCCCTTAATTACCGCCAAATTGCGATCGAACCGCACAGCAGTATCATCACCAAAGCCCTCAACAAAGTTGTCGAAAATAGACAGATTATTGTGGAGAATGTGGACATCGGTTGTGGTTAGCCCGACAAAATTTAGACCAGTGAATATGGAGGCGATCGAGATATTACCAGTTTCCGGTGCAGTCCAGCGCACTAAGCCATACTCACCATTAGGCCCTGGATGTAAAGCTAATTGGCCGGGTTCAAAGCGGGTTGTGGCGCCCAGTACGATCGCGCTACCAGTCGCGTTGTAATAGACACCAGGGTTGCCATCAGGAGCACAGTTACCCCACCAGGAGTCTAGCCCTTCCCGGACTCTGGGAGTGCTACTGAGGACAAAAGGCGATCGCAAATTTAGCGCCCACCCGTAAGTCCAAACACCATTGGGATTGTTAGTGCGAGAAAAATCGGCAGCAACATCCGCAGATTGCTGGGCTATTTTGACCATCAATGCTCTCAAAGTTCCATATTTCCAATCTCGATCGCGATCGGCAGGAATTGAAAGAATTTGTGGAAATTTCAGGTTTTCATAGATATGATGACTGTCAGTAATGCTGCGCAAAAACCAACTTTTTTGCATTGATTCATCCTGCAATGCAGCCACAACTAAATCTAACCCTGCATCTCCATATTTCAACGCTTCTGAAAGTGCGGCGATTCTGGCTTCGAGTGCGATCGAAGCTAAGCGATTTTTCACGCCCGGGATGCCTCCTAAGACAACAGCACCTATGGGAGGTTGATTTTGACCGCCTTTGACGGCATCGTATTCTCTGGGTCGATGTTCGGAGTCTGCCATGGCATTAAAATCTCTATACTGCTCATAATTGTCGCAATTCGATCGGCCTTTGCACAAAAGAGAGAAAACAGAACAACAGCACGACACGGATAGCAACGATACTAACCTTGGCTGGCTTAAATATTTATTCCTCGTATTCGTAGGGTGCGTCGCTACTAGATTGTCGCTTTTTCTTGAGGATTGTCGATCGCGACGCACCCTACAGCTAAGGTTGGGTGGCTTAAATATTTATTACTCGTATTCGTAGGTGCGTCCCTACTCGAAAAGTCGCTTTTTCTTGAGGATTGTCGATCGCCACACACAATACAGCTAAGGTTGGGTTACTTAAATATTGATTGACATAATACAAATGTTATGATATGTATTGGCAAAATCTCCAGTCTTAACTGCCAAATGTACGATCGCATCCTCACCGACACCCCCAAAAGGTTAAGATTCTAATCTGACCTCCTGCAATCATTGCTTCACCTCCTATGGCAGAAACCTTATTGTTCAACGCCCTCCGCGAGGCGTTAGACGAAGAAATGGCCCGCGACTCCTCTGTATTCGTACTCGGCGAAGACGTAGGTCAATACGGTGGTTCCTATAAAGTCACCAAAGACCTCTACGAGAAATACGGCGAACTCCGAGTGCTCGATACCCCGATCGCCGAAAATAGTTTTACAGGCATGGCAGTGGGCGCAGCAATGACCGGATTGCGCCCGATCATCGAAGGCATGAACATGGGCTTTTTGCTCCTCGCCTTCAACCAAATCTCCAACAACGCCGGAATGCTGCGCTACACCTCCGGCGGCAACTTCAAAATGCCGATGGTAATTCGCGGCCCCGGTGGCGTGGGCCGACAACTAGGCGCTGAGCACTCTCAGCGGTTAGAAGCATATTTCCAAGCAGTACCGGGTTTGAAAATCGTCGCCTGTTCGACTCCCTACAACGCCAAAGGACTCTTAAAATCAGCCATTCGCGACGATAACCCGGTGCTATTTTTCGAGCACGTTTTGCTTTACAACCTTAAGGAAAATTTGCCAGAAACAGAATATTTAGTGCCGTTAGATAAAGCGGAAATTGTGCGATCGGGCAAAGATGTCACCATCTTGACATATTCTAGGATGCGGCACCACGTTCTGCAAGCCGTACCCGCACTCGTAAAAGAAGGCTACGATCCCGAAGTGATCGACCTAATTTCTCTCAAACCCCTCGACATGGACACCATCGGCGAATCTATTCGCAAAACTCACAAAGTAATTATTGTCGAGGAGTGCATGAAAACCGGAGGCATCGGTGCCGAACTAATTGCTTCGATTAGCGATCGATTTTTTGACGAACTCGACGCACCGGTTTTGCGCCTATCCTCACAAGATATTCCCACACCATACAACGGCAATTTGGAAAGACTGACAATTGTCCAGCCCAATCAAATTGTCGAAGCTGTCCAAAAAATGGTAGCTTTGCGAGTATAAATAGTTATTGGTTATTGGTAATTTGTTGTTTGTTATTTGTTATTTATTATTTTAAAACCGAAAAAAATATCGGGACGAACCAATAACCAATAACCAATAACCAATAACTAATAACAATAACCAATAACCAATAACCAATAATTAAATATGCAAAAACAACGTTCAATATTAGCCCTAATTTTTGTTTTGATCGTAGCCGCGATTACTGTAATAGTAACAATTCCGACGCGGCTAGGATTAGACTTGCAAGGAGGGTCACAACTCACAATTCAGGTAAAAACTACCAAAGATATCCCGAAAATTGAAGAGCGGGATCTAGAAGCAGTGCGGCGGATTATCGAAAACCGAGTTAATGGTTTGGGAGTCTCTGAAGCAGTTGTACAAACGGTAGGAAACGATCAAATTTTGGTTCAGTTGCCTGGGGTAAGCGATCCGCAACAAGCAGAACGCGTGCTCGGCGGTACCGCACAGCTAGATTTTCGGCGCGAAATACAACAAGAAAAAGCTTTTTTGAAGGTTAGACAGGAGGAACTTGTGGGACTGCTGCGCAAGCAGCAAGAGCTACAAGCAAAAGGAGATGCTAAAGCCGTCGCCGACAACCAAGCTGCGATGGACAAAAAGAATCAGGAAATTAAACAACTCACCGCTAACCTTTACGAACGTACCGAAATCACCGGCAAAAACCTCAAAGATGCTTTCGCCACATCCAATTCCTTAGGAAACACCTACGCTGTAGCCCTACGCTTCGATAACGAGGGCGCCCAAAAATTTGCCGAACTGACCAAAAGCATTGCTGGTACGCAGCTCACTTTAGGTATTTTTGTAGATAACGAATTGATCAGCGCTGCTACTGTTAGCGAGCAGTACAAACAAACTGGTATCACAGGCGGGAATGTCGAAATTTCGGGCAACTTTACAGCACAAAAAGCTAATGACTTGGCTGTGCAATTGCGTGGCGGTGCTTTACCAGTGCCGGTCGAAATTATTGAAAACCGCACTGTCGGCGCTAGTTTGGGTAGAGACAGCATTCAAAGCAGTATCTATGCAGGTATCGGCGGTTTAGTTTTAGTCTTGATTTTCATGGTGGCGTACTATCGACTCCCCGGCGTAATTGCCAATATTGCTCTGTTAATTTATGCTCTGTTAACTTGGGCCGCTTTCGTGCTGTTGGGAGTAACTTTAACGCTGCCGGGAATTGCTGGTTTTGTCCTCAGTATCGGTATGGCTGTGGATGCTAACGTGCTGATTTTTGAGCGCACGCGGGAAGAGTTGCGATCGGGAAAGACGCTTTATCGATCGGTCGAATCGGGTTTTTATCGCGCTTTTTCCAGCATTTTAGACGGCAACGTAACTACGCTGATTGCTTGTGCTGCCTTGTTCTGGTTGGGCGCTGGTTTAGTCAAAGGGTTTGCTGTAACCTTAGGCTTGGGCGTAGCAGTCAGTATGTTTACTGCGATTACTTGCAGCCGGACTCTTCTTTTGGTAGTGTTGGGCTTTCCCCGATTGCGCAAACCCGAGTGGTTTTGTCCCGGTTTGTCGAAAACAGCTAATAGTTGACAGTTGACAGTTAGTTATTGGTTATTGGTTATTGGTTATTGGTTATTTGTTAACTGCTACCAATAACCAATAACCAATAACCACAGACTTCTTCCATCCATCCATCCGTCACATCCGTTGCCGAACTTCCCTCTTCCTTCAAATTATGCAATTCAGTGTTATCAAACAACGATCGATCTGGTGGAGTATTTCCGCTGTTATCATCCTTGCAGGTATAGTGTCGATGGCGATTTCTTGGAGTCGTCCCGACATCCGCGCACCGCTACGCCCCAGTTTGGACTTTATCGGTGGCACTCGGCTGCAATTTGAACTCGACTGCACGAAACCAGAAAATTGTAAACCCATCGATATTGTCACTGTCCGCCAAATTCTCGATAGCCAAGGTTTGGCTGGTAGCAGCATTCAAGTTATCGGCAAAGAACAGCGCGGTTTGTCGCTGCGCACCAAAACTTTGGATGTTGAACAGCGGACTAAGTTACAAACAGCTTTGACCGAGAAAATAGGTGCATTTGCTCCTCAATCTATTCAAATTGATACGGTTGGGCCTACCCTCGGCAAACAGTTGTTTACTTCGGGTTTGCTGGCTTTATTCCTTTCTTTTGGTGGCATTACTCTTTATCTGACGTTCCGGTTTCAGTTAGATTATGCCTTTTTTGCTTTTGTTGCTTTGTTTCACGATGTCTTAATTACGCTTGGTGTATTTTCATTTTTGGGTTTAGTTATAGGAGTGGAGGTTGACAGTTTATTTGTCGTCGCTCTCTTGACAATTATCGGTTTTTCTGTTAACGATACAGTGGTAATTTACGATCGCGTGCGAGAAGTAATCAAGCTGAATCCCGGAAAGTCGATCGATCAAATTGTCGATGATGCCGTCATGCAGACCTTAGGAAGGTCAATTAACACGACGATGACCACGCTGCTGACATTGTTTTCGATCTTTTTGTTTGGCGGCGAAACCCTCAAATATTTTGCTTTAGCTTTGATTGTCGGTTTTATTGCCGGTGCCTATTCGAGTATTTTCATTGCTAGCACGCTGCTGGCTTGGTGGCGCAGCCGCACGGGGAACTCCATCGCCGTCCCCGCAGAAGGAATTAGCCCATCAGACGAAGTTTAATTGTCATTGGTCATCAGTCATTAGCGAACTGTTGACTTGTGGTTGAGAACTAATGACAACTGTCAACTGCGTCGCCCTGAGCGTAGTCGAAGGGTCAACTATCAACTGTGTTTAATTGTCATTGGTCATCAGTCATTAGCGAACTGTTGACTTGTGATTGAGAACTAATGACAACTGTCAACTATCAACTATCAACTGTCAACTGACTAATGACCAATGACCCAAATTTTCAAATAGAAGTCCAAAGGCTTCACAAACTAACAGTTTACGGCCGCTGGTTAACTGTGATATTGCTGTGGATTAGCGTCGGTTGTTTGAGCATTTGGAGTTTGCGTCGCGAAATCGATTTGTGGTTAGAAAACTTCACTTGGGCGGCGGTGCGCTACGGTTTATATTTTCACCGCTGGCCGACTCTTGGTTTGGTTTTGTGCTTGGGGATGACTTTAGCCGTGCTAACTTGGCACCGTCGCAATAATATTGTCCGAGGATTGCCACAGAGGCAAAAACAGCGTTTGGAAAAACAAGTGCGCCGCATTCGCCAACAGGGGCCGAGTCATCCTTTGTGGAAGTGGGTTTGCAAAAATTCGCAGTAGTTATTAGTGATTGGTCATTTGAGCCGATCGCGACTTCCCCCGACTTGTGAACCAGCGTAGCCTTCGGCTAGCTCTCGTCGAGGGGAGCCGAAGGCTAGTCATTAGTCATTGGTCATTAGCGATCGATCTCCGTTAAATCCGTTGCTCAACTTCCTGCTTTTATTAGACTTGAATTGCATAAGTCTTCTTTTCGATACAGAAACCGCAGATGTCAG
>NZ_JAUBOJ010000258.1:0-10858 GCF_036700185.1 Microcoleus sp. BM001215392
TAAATCTCTGATTCTCACTCATAAATTATGTACCGAAATGCTTCGCCCTTGCCAAGATGAGATGCACCCCTACGAACCTTGTAAAGTTTGATTATCTCAATCTCACTCAAAATGAGCGATACGTGTTAAAATTGATGGCGCTAAATCGAAAACAATAAAATATGACTGTTGCAGTTAATAAAACTCCGGGATTAGCATCGCGTTTAGTAAATGGCGTACTCTCCATCAAACCTTTGGCCGCTCTAGCCAAGCACCAAGCGCGGGAAATGATGATAAACAGAGCCGAAAAAATCGGAGTGCATTGGCGAGAAGAAGCGCAAGCACTTTTGTCCCGAAATTGGGATGCAGAATTGCTCAGCCTAGAAAATCCCGATCTTGTTTATCCAAAATATTATCTAACTTCATTCCACGCTTACGAAAAAGGTAATATGAGTTGGGAAGCTGCGACAGAAGTTGAAGTTGCAGCCCGTGCGGTTCATGCGGGAATTTGGCCGGAAGCTGGTGCAGAAGGCGATGCTAAACTCCGCGCTAGCTATCACGAAATTGTCAAAGCTCAAATTTCTAAAATACCGCAAGATATTGTGGATTTGGGATGCAGTGTGGGGATGAGTACCTTTGCGCTTGGCGATGTTTACCCGGAAGCAAAGATGACTGGGGTGGATTTGTCGCCTTATTTTTTGTCGGTTGCTCAATACCGTTCCCAACAGCGAGCAGCAGAATTGTCTAATCAAAAATCTCCGACTTGGGTACACGCTGCTGCTGAATCTACTGGTTTACCTGCGGCTAGTTTTGATTTAGTTTCTATTTGTTTAGTTTGTCACGAATTGCCGCAGAAAGCTTCTAAAGAAGTATTCCGGGAAGCGAGGCGCTTGCTGCGCGCTGGCGGACATTTGGCAATTATGGATATGAATCCTCAGTCTGAAGTTTATGCCAAAATGCCTCCTTATATTTTGACTTTGCTCAAGAGTACGGAGCCTTATTTGGATCAGTATTTTGGGTTGGATATTGAGCAGGCTTTGGTTGATGCGGGTTTTGGGGCGCCGACAATTACTCGCAATACTCTCCGACACCGGACTATTGTTGCTGAGGCGATGTAAATGCTCAGGTAGGACATGGCAGTGCTGTGTCTCTACTTTATGGGATGCGATCGCCAATCTGGTAAAATTAACCGTCAGACAGCGGTCTTAGGTGAAGATTCTGAAAAAATCGTAAATTAAGGATATCTTGATGAACCCGACAGCTCCTTCTCAACACGTCATCGATTGTTTGCAGACGATTTTGGATTCTACGGCATCGAAAAATTACCAGCTTTTTACCACTGTAGGCGATGCTGGTTACAAAGCGGCGATTACACAAGAAATGTTTGAAGATGTTAGCGATCAGCTTGGTTCGCGCCTGCAAAACGGATATTCAATTACTTATTTTGGCGATTTAAAACAAGGTGATTCTCAGATTTATTTGTGGAAGCTGAGTTTTGCAGATGGTGGAGATGAATTTGTGGCACAGATGACGATGAATCAAGACAAAGTTGCTGGAATTTTTATTGCTTGATGTCATTCTCAGGTTTGTAGTCAGGACTTCAGTCCTCTCTTTGATGCGGAATGAAGTCCTCACTACAAACTTATTTAATTGTGGTTTTTACGGAGGACTTGATATTAGAAGATAACCGATCGCCCAAAACGGTTAATCGGAACCGCTCCGGCGGTACAAAGGTGATTCCCCGGCGGGCTGGACGAATTGGTCGATCGATATTCGAGACAAACTCCCGCCCTGACAACACGGTTGCTAACACCAGCTTCATCTCAAACATCGACAGCGCCATCCCGATGCAGCTTCGACTCCCGCCCCCAAACGGTAAAAATTCCGCGGCGGAAAACTTGCGATTTAAAAAGCGATCGGGATTAAACACGGCCGGATTTTCGTAGGTTTCAGGGCGGCGGTGCGCTAAATACACGCAGGGGATTAAAATCGTTCCCGGTTCATAGGTATAGCCTTCGAGTTCGATCGTCCTTTTTACCTTGCGCGGCTGCGAAATTAACGCAATCGGATAAACGCGCAGCGCTTCTTTGCAAACTGCGGTTAAATACGGCGACTGCGACAGGGCGATCGGATCGGGATTTTCGCCCAATTCATCTAATTCGGCGCGCAAAGAAGCCAGACATTCGGGATGCTGATGCAGCCAGTAAAATGCCCAAGTCAATGCAGATCCAGTGGTTTCGTGTCCCAACAACAATAGTGTCATCAACTGATCGCGCAATTCTCGATCGCCAATTGATTCACCTGCTTCGTCCCGCGCCGCCATCAATACTGACAAAATATCGGTGCGAGAAGCATCCAAGGAATGCGATCGCCTCTCGGCAATTTCTGCATAAATTAGCGAGTCAATCTGCGCCATTTGCTCCAAAAACTGCCCCCACGGACTCCAAGATCCGAAATTTTGCTGCAACGGCGCAAAGAAAAATTGGATTGAGTACAGCTCAGAGGTAATTGCTTCTAAAAGTTTGCCCAACAAGTGTTTAAGCCGTTCGTAGCGCTCTCCAGGCACCAATCCGAAGACAACTTGCAGGATTACTTGCAACGAAATTTCCGACATTTCTTGACGCACGGCGATCGCCTTTGGGGCTTTCCAATCCTGTGTTTGCTTTCGCGTCAAATCAACGATCAAATGCCCTTGACTGTGCAACTGTTCGCGATGTAGCGCCGGCATTAATAGCTGCCGCTGTCGCAGGTGTCGCGGCCCTTCGTTCATAATTAGGGATTCATTTCCTACCAGCGGGCGAAATACGTTGGTGACTTTGCCGAATTCAAAGGCATCCGCGAAGGTAGTAAACACCGCCTGAATGGCTTCTGGATTGCCCAGAAACACGATGGGGGGCGAAGCGGGCCCCAACACGCGGGCGGTAAATGTATCGCCGTATTTGGCAGAGTTGCGATCGAAAAAGGCGATCGGGTCAGCTACCAGCGAAAGCGTTTGGAACAAAGCGGGAGAACGAGATCCGGTAGGCAACGTCATTGCAAAAATTGGCGATACACAATATTTCTAGTGTATTTTGACATACTGGGAAGTCGATCGACCGCAGGCACCCTGAAATTTAGCTGCGATCGATCGACGGTTGGCGAGATCCCGGGTTTTTGAGCGTAAGTCCTAATTCACTGAGTGCAAGACGGTCGATCCCCCATAATATCAATTCCGGTTGGATCAGTATTGTTCAAATGTCGTCCAAACAGTTAACAGTCAACAGTTAACAGTTAACAGTTAACAATCATTTCTCCTGAGCACAACCGGAATTGATATAACTGCTGCCCTCAGCCGCCCCGCAACTGCTGCACCAAGTGAATTAATTCCGGTAAAATTAGCTTTTCTACAGCTAGTCTTACGCCATTGCTAGAGCCTGGAAGAGAGAAGACTAACTTGCCTTTATATACGCCTGCAACTGCACGAGATGCGATCGCCCTCGAACCAATTTCTTGATAGCTCAGAAACCGAAATATCTCCCCGAATCCGGGTAAAATCCTATCGAGCAAACTCTCCATCACATCGTAAGTAGTATCTCGGGGAGAAATACCCGTCCCGCCGTTAAAAATGATTGCATCCACATCTTCGCGCTGGGAAAACGCCTGCATTTGTGATACAATTTTTGCCGCATCATCTTTAACAACAGTGTAAGCTACCACAGAGTGACCGGCATCTTTGAGCAGCTTCTTGGTTAACAAGCCGCTATTGTCTGTTTCGGGCGAGCGCGTGTCGCTAACAGTAATGATAGCGCAATTTACGGTTATTTTAGATAAATCGGGGTGAGGAATTTGCGTCATAGTTTCTTGTCGTAAGCAATCAGCAATTGGCAATTGGCGATCGGCTTTCTTACCAATTACCAATTACCAATTATTAATTACCAATTACCAATTATCTATTATGCCTTGTTGAATCCTAAGCCGTTGGCTTGCGAGTAGCGTTCCATGAAACGCATAAAACGCTCCCATTCTTCGGCACTTCTCATCAGATAAAGAGCTTCCAAACCCGCAGGCTGACCGTTGACGAACTTAGCCTTGACCTCGCGAGTCAGGAGTTCGCCTTCATCGTCGATCATATACATTCCAGTAATGTCTTGGGTACTGGTGCTGCTGAGAGCTTTGGGATTTTCAAACAAAAACGTCGCAGTGCCCTGAGCTCCGCTTTTAGAACGGGTTAGGCGCACTTCGGGTATAGAATCTTCGTCCATCCCCCGGGAGAACTGAATTTTAGCCATAATTTGACAGTCGAACCTTAAAGATTGCTGAATTTCTTAATATTTAATCATAAAACGATTCGGGTACTCGGAAGTCGAGACTTACTAAAGAGATAGGCCCCAGAGGGGGAGCCACAGAAGGGGAAGGGGAGACGAGTTGGTTATTGGTAAGCTGTTGGGGATTTAAATTGTATCTTTCAACGGCCGATCGCAACTCGTCAGCTCTGCTCCCCCTCTGGAAATTCGTTTAGACGATGTAGGGAGAGTTAATGGCTTGTGCTCGGTTTGTGGCTACCAAACTTTGGTAGACGAGGGCGGATATCTCGCCGCGGGTGATATCGCGGGCGGGGGAAAGCTTGTCGCGGGCGGGATAGTTGACGACGATTTTGCGCTCTGTGGCGGTGGCGATGGAGTCGGTGGCAAAACTGGGGATCAAAGCCCGATCGGCATAAACGCTCAAAGAATTGGGATTGCCGCCCGCCAATTGCAAGCCGTTTACCAATGATACGATCGCCTGAGCCTTAGTCAAATTCTGTTCCGGGCGAAACGTGCTGTCAGGATATCCCACCACGAAGCCAGCTCGATTTGCTTTGACGATCGCACTTTGGGCCCAAAAATCCGCAGCTACATCCTTAAAAACCGTCGCCTCGCGGCGCGGCGCCAACTCAAACGCCCTCGCCAGCAAAGCCGCATACTCAGCCCTAGTTAAACTGCGATCGGGTTTAAAAGTGCCGTCGGGAAACCCGTTAACAATATTCATCTGAGCGAGGCGCGAGATAAAATCCTTAGCCCAGTGCGTGCTGGTGTCGCTAAACTTTACGCCAGGAGTCGGAGTTGGAGTTGGAGTTGGAGTCGGAGTTGGAGTCGGAGTTGGCGTCACATTTCCCAACTCAAATAAACCTTTTACCCGCGAAGAATTGAGAGTATTTCCCAGCGCAAAAATCTTAGTTGCAGTAGCATTTTGCAAATCAAATTCGCCGTTATTGGCAAATATATTTCCTCCCAAATCTTGAGCCGTACCAAGATCGGGCAGCGATTTTTCCACCGCAGTCAAACCATCTTCGGTATTTTTTTCAATGCGATTCTTCCGCACAACTGGCTTAGAGTTGCCTGTTAAAACAATACCGGAGCGATTGGCGACAATTTGGTTGTCAACAATCAAAGGAGCCGATTGAGCTTGTAGAGAAATGCCGAAACCGGTATTTTGAAAAAGATTGCGCCGGATTACGCCCTTAGCACTCCCCGCCATAATTACCCCAGCGGCAGAGTTTTGGATAAATATGTTATCCAGAATCGCCGGATTGGCATTTCCTGTGGCAAAAATACCTTCGCGCTTGCAAAGCGTGAAAGTGCAGTTAGCCACAGTCGGAGAAGTTGACTCAATCCAGACTCCGGTGCCGCGACTATCAAGATTAGTGACAGTTACTCCCCGCAATTCGGCATCGGTTGCTAGCAGTATAGTGATATTTTGACTTGCAGCGGTGGGACTGACAAATTTGCCACTTCCTTGAATCAGAGTGCCGCTTCCTTTGTTAGCTTCGCTACCGATAACTTTGACTGCTGAGGGAATTTCTAAAGGAAATTTTTCGCCGCCCTCTGCGCTGTAAGTTCCCGCGGCTAGCTGAATAACTGTTCCGGATGCAGCGGAGTTGATAGCGCGGGCGATCGTTTTGAAAGGAGCCGATTGGGTGCCGGCTGCTGCATCGCTGCCTGTTGCTGAGTTAACGTAAAGTGTTGCCATGTTGTTGTAAAAAAGATAATTGGCGATTCCCTACCCTTCACCGAACCCCTACGGGGAACAGGATAGCTTCGCTCGGGCGAGCTTTTGTGCACTTTTCATTCTCTACCAACCTGGCCCCGGATGTATATTTGCTTTTAATTTTAAAGATGATTTAGTTGCAGGATATTCGCAACGTCACCCATCAGGAGTAACAACCACAGAGGGGATTGCCCCTACTCAATAGTCCGATTACTTACTTAAACTGTATGGTGCGTCGCCATCAAGATTTTCAAATAGTGCCGACAAATCCCATAGCGACGCACCTTAAACTCTACGGTATGTCGCCATCAATATTCTCAAATAGTGGCAAAAATTCTCAAAGCGACACACCCTGCAATAAGTAGTTGTATCCAATTAATTACATAAAATCTCACTGCACCTTAAACTGTGTTGTGCGTCGCTCGCTCGATTGTCGATTTTAGTTAGGCATTTTTTATGGCGACACACCCTACGAATTAATCGGCGAATATTGTCAACTAATCATAGGTGCGTCGCTCGCTCGATTGTCGATTTTAGTTAGGAATTCTTAATGGCGACACACCCTACAAAATCAAGCGGTGCGGCATCCGCACACTACAAACTCAATTACCAGCAATTTTCACAATACAAGACGCATCCAAAACAACTACAATTTCATTTTGAAAAACAGCACAACTTGTGATTGCGGGAGCTAAGGCGGGAATTTTCCCTTGTTTGAGAGCAAGCATCGCCTCCGGTGTCGCATCGAAGTCATCGATCCAGCCGTAATCTTCTACATACTGAAGAGTCAAGGCATTGCGATCGATCATCCAAAAATCAATTCCATAGCTGTTAATGAAGTTTTGCAATACAGTGCGATCGGGCGTATATTGAGCGCGAATTAAATCGTTAATCCGCTGTAAAAATCTGCTGTAGTAACCTTTTTGATAAGGCACTGCATATTCCTTTGCTACCAAAACCGAACGCTGGCTAAACGTTGGCAAATTGTCCGATTCTGGCGCGATGGAAGCAATCACAATATCTTGAGGTTGTTGCTGAAAAAATTTGTACAAAGCGGGCATTTTACCTTCTACATACCCGACTGAGGGAAAGTCTTCAACCCAGCATGGATAAAGCACTACTGCGATCGCGATTGTCGCTGTGGTAATTAGTGCAACTAGATTTTTTAAATGAAATTTTGTCGCGGTTGTTGATGCCCAGTTGCCGACACCATCGATAATTAATGTCAGGGCGATCGCGCCCATCAACACAACAATAAAGCGCAAGCTGTACGCAGTATAGCGTCCAGGCTGGTACAGCTTAAAAATGGTAGCATGAGCGGCAAAAAACATCGCCAAGGATGCTAAAAATAGCTGAAGCAACAGCCAAATTTTGCTATTAATCCGACTGGCTAGCGGAAAAGCCGATCGCCCCCACAGCAACAGCGGGGGCAAAAACAGCCCGACACAGTTAGTTACAGGCGTAAACAGCGACTTGGGAAACATCCCGCTACCCCTACCAGTCAGCCAATAATCCTTTGGATTTGGACGAAAAAAAGCATTTCTGCCGTTGGCTGCAAATACTGGCATTTGCTTAGCTTCTGCTGCGGTATAAGCCGGGCCAAATTCCGATTTATCTAAGGCATAGGGCAGCATTATTAAAAAGATTACTCCTAAACCTGTACTGCAAAATAGGTAATTTGTGCGATCGCCCGACAAGCGCAAACGGCCGTTTTTCCAGGCTACCAGCCGCAAAACTAACACGCCAGCAGCCACCAAGGCGTAAGGAGGGTAGAATAATCCAATTAGGGCGACTGCGCCCAAACAGGGCAGCAACGAACTTCGCGACAAATAATATAAAAAACCGAGAAATATCGGATAGATAAAAGCTCTGGGCGTTGTGGAAGCCAAATCATCTGTCATCCACATATGCTGATTTAGTAGCAAAGATGCGATAAATCCAGTCATCGGCACTGGCAGCATTTCCAAGCAAAGCCCAAAACAGTAATAAGTCGAGATTAAGCTCAGAAATAGCGGCAATATTTTGTGCAACAATAGCGGGTGAATCCCGATGGTTGCAGCTATTTTGTAGAGCGTGCTGTATCCGGCGGGGGCGATTGATTGAAAATAGTTAGCAATGAAATCGTTGGGGAACAATTGTCGATCGACAAACCGCATCATCCAGAAAACGTGCTGTCTCGCATCGTCTTGCACCACATACTCGGCGCTGAAGGCTTGAGCAATTCCTAAAAAACCATAAACTGCGGCAAATGTCAAGCTCAGCATCAACCAAAATATGGCGCGCGATCGGGATTTTTCATCTACAGTCGCCGTCAGAAACTTGTGCAAGCGGGCTATGAACATTACAGTGAAACAATGCCTTAAATAAAAGTTCGCAGCAGCGCTGTGCTGTTGAGAGCTACTACAAACCAATACTGTATATGAAATCCGCCTCCAAATACCGCTGGGTGCATCTGGGTTTTGAAGCCGGAAGAAGCATGACCGTAGATAAGTTATTAGTTATAATCTCATATTTAGTGCGGTCATGCTTCGCCCCTACACACATATTGGCTTGCAGATTCATCCAATACCGCTTTACTTTGTAATTGTGCCAGATTTTAAATCCTTGTCCCAGCCACACACAATTTTAAGGTGGTATCGCTGACGGGAATCAAGCAATTTGTTGCTGTTTGGGAGGACTGAAGTCCTCACGCTCGATCCTGTTTGGGAGGACTGAAGTCCTCACGCTCGATCCTGGTTTGTAGTAAGGAATGCGAGTCCTTTCATATGTCAAGCTGGAAATTACAGAAATAGAAATGCAATCCCGATCGCGATCGCACCAATCCCCATCACAAAAGACCAGAAACGGTGATAGCTGCTAACCGTGGTACCGCTATCGCTTTCAAGCTGAATCAAATCCATCCAAGGCGCCACACCCCGGCGGAACCAACCCAAAGCGCTAACATCCATACCAATCAAACTTTTAACCCGTTTCATTCCAAACAAAAAATTACCAATCGGCCCAAAACGAGAAGCATAATGTAAATACATCATTCCCGTTCTGTCTTGCAATTTCAAATCGGAACCAAACGCATAACCCGCATCACCGCGACCAATTAATTCACCTTGTAGTTTCGCAGGTTGACCGCGTAAAGGACTAGCATAAGGGTCAGACATTAAGCTTAAAACATCCAACTCTTCTGCTTGTGCGTAATTCGGGAACATCACCAAAGCTTTGATTAAAATTCCCACGCCCAAACCGATTAAAGCACAAGCAACCATCATCATCGGATTCCCAGCCGAGAGGGAAATGCCGACCGCAAAACCCACCGCCAACCCCAGAGTTTCCGCACTGTACAGCAGCAAATCGAAAAAGAAATTTCCGTACAATTTCCGCTTGCTCAGATTGCGGCCTTCGCCCACAATCCGACCCATGTCAAACTCAATATCCAAGCCTAATTGTTCGGCGTAGGTACTCAAAGCGCGAACTCGCTTACCAGTCAGCGGGTGAGTCGAATTCAACTCCATCCACCAACCCCACGGATTAAACATATCCCACAGAAACACTCGCCCGATTTTTTCGGGTTCCGAAGAAATCCGGTAAGCAGTGCCGGTAGAAGTGGCAGCTTTGGCATCGTAAATGCCTAAAGCGCGAGTTCCTTCTAACAAGCGGCTGGGTTCTGTTGCTCTTTGTCCTTCTTCCAAAATACCGTAAGCAATCTTTACTAAAGCGCGCGATAAAGCGTTGGGGTTTCCGGTAGTTTCGGCGGCAAAATGGTCGGCAAAATATTCCCGAGTCCGCGACAAATACAGCAACAAATAAGTGCCTGCAATGTAAAATACATAAGCAACAGCAGCCACAGTACCTGCCGCATCTTTAGCTTTTTCGCCACCGCTCCGACCGAGCCTTTGAGCTGTAGTGTAAAGTAAGTAAGTAATCTGCACTAAAGTTGAAGCTAAAGTCATGACTGCAAAGTCCCAATGGACGATGTGACCTAGTTCGTGCGCGTAAACTGTGGCAATTTCATCGTCGTCTAAATAGGTGAAAAGACCTTGACTGACGACTAAGCGAGCGCTGTTAGGAAAGGAACCGTAGGTAAAAGCAGTAGGGTTTTGGTCGTCGATAATTCCTAAACGCGGCTGAGTCAGTTTTTTCTGTTTGCAAACCTTCTGAATAACTTTCGCTGTTTCGGGACTCAGGCTTTCAATTTCTGCTAGGGAAACCCAGCGAGTTTGGTAGAGCCAATTTTGGGTTAAGTCCATCAAGTAAGGCGATAGGAAAAAAGCCGCGATGTTAAAAATCAGAGTTATCGGAAGTGCGATCGCCAATCCGGCGACGGGATCGGGACTGTTGATAATCAAAACTGTCGCCAAGGACAACACTAACACCATACCAAATAGCATGATAAGAGTGGCGCCGGAAGCTAAAACGAGGTTTCCGCCAGTTTTCTGGATCAGTTTAATCCCGGCTTTGGGCGATCGCCCTGCCTTGCGCAATGGAGCTTGAGATGACATAATATTCTCCTAAGGTTATTGACAAAAGGTAATTACCGTGGGATTTTATCTATACTTCACTGTTTTAACCTGTAATTGCGGAGCGCGGTAAGGAGTCTCAACAAAAATATATAATTTATTGTAAATTGTGAAGATTGAAAACCGCCCGCCCAATTTATTTCCAAAAATCCAATTCCAATTTCAAAACTCAACAATCAAAACTATTTCAAAGTTACCAAAAAGAATTGGTTGAAAGTCGGAACCCTTGTATGAAGAAATTAAAATCAGACAATTCATTACTCCAATCGTCTTCATTCCAGGTAGAAGTCGCCCGGGTGCATCTTACTTTTGAAGAGGGCGAAGCATGACCGCAGATAAGTTATTAGTTATAATCCCATATT
>NZ_JAUBOJ010000259.1:0-10821 GCF_036700185.1 Microcoleus sp. BM001215392
GTTTCGATGTTGGTACTTTGTGCTATCCCGATTGGCTGATCCGGGGAATTGCGGGGGCTGTAACGCCTAAATTGCCGCAAGTTGTCGCGCCGGGCACGCCTGTGGGGGAAGTGAGAGTTCAAGTGGGCGATCGCTTCGGATTTCCACGCCATTGTACAGTTTGTGCTGGCACAACCGATAGCATTGCAGCATTTTTAGCAAGCGGTGTCAATTCACCGGGGGAAGCTGTAACTTCTCTCGGTTCAACTTTAGCTGTGAAACTGTTAAGTCATACCCGCGTAGATGATGCGAGATACGGAATTTACAGCCACAGATTCTCTAATATATTCTCCCCCCCTTGTGAAGGGGGGGCGGGGGGAGATCTGTGGTTGGTTGGAGGTGCTTCTAATACCGGAGGTGCGGTGCTGCGGCACTTTTTTACTGATGCTGAGTTAACAACTTATAGCACGCAAATCGATCCAGATCGAGAGAGTTTGCTGGATTATTACCCGTTGTTGAAAAAGGGCGATCGCTTTCCGATTAATGATCCGAATTTGCCGCCAAAACTCGAACCGCGTCCGACTGATTCTGTGGAATTTCTGCACGGTTTGCTAGAAAGCATCGCGCGGATTGAAGCGCGGGGATATCAATTATTACAGGAGTTGGGCGCAACTCCTTTGACAAAGGTTTATACTGCTGGCGGCGGCGCCAAAAATCCAGTTTGGAGTGCGATTCGTCATCGTTATTTGAAAGTGCCTGTGGTGACTCCCGTTCATACTGCTGCTGCCTATGGAAGTGCGTTATTGGCGAAGCAGGGAAGTCAATTGATTTGAGATTTGTGATTAGAGGATTGGAGGAGTGCATCTCTATGAGTGCAAGGGCGAAGCATTTCGGTAGACAATTTATTAGTGAGAATCAGAGATTTACTACCGAAATGCTTCGCCCCTACGAATATATTTGCAAAAATTAAATGCACTCAAACATTCTGATATATTGTGGTAAGTTGTTATCCCTAAAAATTAAGGACAATGGCAAAGCTACCTGATGACATCCTGAACACAATTTTCAGTTTACAGCGACGGCTAGTGGAACTCCTCAACGAGACAACCGCGACAGAATATATTTTAATGCAGCAGTTTGGCGAGACAGAAGCGACACTCCCCGAACTCGAATCCCTGGATAATGTTAAGGAAAGGTTGAGAAACCCTTACAATCGTTTGTACAGGCTTTTGCAGCAAGTGGCAGAATCTCAACCCGCTGCGACTGCGGATACGTTAAACTTTCTGTATAGAACGATAGAACAAACAGAGGCGACTGTCGATGCCTCAGAAGCAACTATCCGAGAAATTAAAATCGATTGGAATTTGCCATGAATCAACAACCTAGAATCCCCGATGCTGAAACCAGAAAGCGACACGTTGAAAAGATGCGTGAAGTCTGCCAACAGTTGGACGCTTTGACTCTAAACCTGGATGAATTAATCGCTATATTTGAAGCTGACAACCGCCGCCAGCGTCGAGAACGTTTGGCGGGTAAATACAGGCGTGTGGAATCTCAGGTAATCGAATAAGATGGATCAACTGAGGGGCAATTTCCTACGCGATAGCCTTGAATCATTTCTTGTGAGTCCCCTCTGTTCGGACTTTGGTGGTTTAGTAACGATTAAAACCTCTGACTCCGATCGCTCGGGGATTTTCAACGCAAATTTGATATAATGCTAATTTTCGCGTACCATCCACACTAAAAATCCCAATATTCGATCGACGGGAGGTAGGGGATAGTCGGTAAGATCGATCGTCACTATTTGCCCTTCCAGCTTGAGAAACCGCCAAGCTGTGCCGCTGGAAACGCTGCCGTAGATGGCTAAAATCGATCGCCCTTTCGCTTCATTAAACCTCTGGGCCGCCACCATTTCAGCAATACACTGCCCCAAACCTACTTTCAAATCTCCTTTTTTGGCTTCCACCATCACAATTACCGGGGCCTCAACGTCTAGTTGTTCCGGGGAACGGCTGATGATAAAATCGCAAACTCCTGTCAGTCCAACAGCCACATCAACATTGAATTCCTCACCCGAAAACACGCTGATTTGTTGGTTGAGAATCCTGCGAACTTCCAGCAAGACAGGGTTGATAATGGCTTCAGAACGGGCTTTTTCGGTGCTGGTGGCGATCGCCCAAGGCAAATTTGTCTCCAGCATGGTCTGCAAGGCTGTTGCAGGTGCGATCGGCTCAATTTCCGGCAAAAATCTGATTCCTTCAACTACTGTGAGATTGAAGGCTTCTTTAACCTTGCTGATTGTCGTAAATTGACTGTAAGACATAAGAGTTTATGTTTTGATTTCTGCTTTAGATAAAAACGTAATTTTTATCACATTTTAACCGCCCATTTTTCAACCCAATTCCGTCGGGTTTTGCCTGTATAGACGCGGTTGAAACCGCTGGATTTTCTGTAAGATAAGACGGCGGTTGAAACCGCGTCTACACAAACGATGTCCGCCTCCGCGGACTAAAGATAAAAACGTAATTTTTACCGCATTTTAACCGCCCATTCTTCAACCGGCGTCCGGCTTGTTTTGCCTGTATAGACGCGGTTTCAACCGCCGGGTATTCTATCACACTCGCTGCAACTTCGCCGTCCTTGGATCGATAATTTTGCGGCCCAAACCTGTAAACTTAATTGCCAGATTAGTTTTATCGCCCACTCCCAAAACGTGGGTAATTTCTCCGACTCCAAAAGCATGATGAAAAACTCGTTCCCCAGTTTTCCACTCTGATGGAGAGCTTCCAGAATTAGCTACTGAATTATTAGTTTTTCCGTTGGATGCAGCCGTTTTAGCTGTCTTAGTTTTCTTCGTACTTCCAGCCAACAAATGTGTCGGTAATTCGCCCAAAAATAGCGAAGGCGTGCAGTGTTCGCGGTAGCCTCCCCAGAGGCGGCGTTCGCGAGTGTGAGTCAAAAATAGCAATTCCTGGGCGCGAGTGATGCCGACGTAGCACAAACGGCGTTCTTCTTCAATAGCTTTCGGGTCATCTAAACTGCGGAAATTGGGAAATAAACCCTGTTCCATTCCGACTAGAAATACTACGGGAAATTCTAAACCTTTGGCGGAGTGCAGCGTCATCAGCGACACGCGCGAATCGTCTTCTTTCAAGTCGTCTAAATCGGATGCTAAAGATGCTTTTGCTAAGAACGATGTCAGGGTCGGTTCTTCGTTTTGTTCTTCAAATTGCAGCACCGCGTTGTACAATTCTCGAACGTTTTCGATCCGGTTTTCGGCTTCCTCGGTTCCTTGGTTTTTCAAATCGTCAATGTAACCAGAATCTTCGATAATGCCTTGGACAATTTGCGATGCGGGCGTGGTTTCAAGTTTTTGTTGCCAATGAGCGATCGTTTGGGCAAACTTAATTATAGCTTTTGCCGATCGCCCTGCGAGAGTATTTACAGAAGATTCATCGCTGAGGATTTCCCACAACGGAATCCCCAACTGAGTTGCAGCTTCTTCGATTTTACCAAATGTGGTGTCGCCAATGCCGCGGCGGGGAGTGTTGATGATGCGTTTGAGGCTGACGCTATCGTCGGGATTGGCGATCGTCCGCAGGTATGCTAGGATATCTTTGATTTCTTTGCGATCGTAAAACTTCAGGCCGCCGACAATATTGTAGGGAATATCTAAGTACATTAACGCTTCTTCAAAGGAGCGAGATTGAGCGTTTGTGCGGTAGAGAATCGCAAAGTTGCTGCCGTGTTCGTATTCCGAGTTTTGGCGCTTCAGCGTTTGAATTTGACCAGCCACAAATTGTCCTTCATCTAACTCGTTGTCAGCGCGCCACACCACAATCGGCGCTCCGGGTTCGCGAGTCGGGCGCAGCACCTTCTCGATGCGTTCGGTATTGTGTTCGATCAAGTGGTTGGCGACTTGCAGGATGTTTTCGCGCGATCGATAATTCTCCTCTAATTTTACCATTGTCTGAGTCTTCTCGTCCGACAAACCATCGCCGAAATCCTCTTGAAATTCCAGCAAGATAGTATAATCTGCCATCCGAAAACTGTAAATTGATTGATCGACATCACCCACGACAAAGATTGAGCGATTTTGCCATTTATCAAACTGTTTCGGGTCAACGTTATTCGTGACTAACATCCGAATCAAATCGTATTGAGTGCGGTTAGTATCTTGGTATTCGTCAACTAAAATATGGCAAAACTTTCTATGCCAATAATTTAATACTTGCTCATTTTGGGATAATAGTTTAACTGGAACGAGAATTAAATCGTCAAAATCTAAGCCGTTGTTAGCTGCTAAAGCATCTTGGTAGCGACTGTAAACATCGGCAATTACGCGCCCTCGGTAATCCGGTTCGGCGGCTAGGAATTCTTGAGGCGACAAACCTTTATTTTTGGCATTGCTGATGACGTAGCGAACTTTGCGCGGGTCAAATTTCTTATCATCGAGGTTGAGGACTTTGGTAACGATTTGTTTGACGAGAGTTTGAGCATCTGACTCGTCAAAAATCGAAAAGTTTTTCTTCCATTGGCGGCCTTTTTCGTCTTGATATTTCTCAATGTCGTAGCGGAGAATGCGGCCGCACAGAGAGTGAAAGGTTCCCATCCAAATCTGTTTGGTAATTCTGTGGTAAATTTGCGATCGCAATGAAGTCTGTATTTGCGGCGCTAAATCTGCCAAAGGTTTGCCATATTCTGCTTCAGCTTGCTGAGTCGCCAGCAATTTCTCAATTCTTTCTTTCATCTCCCTAGCGGCTTTATTCGTAAATGTCACCGCCAGAATATTTTCAGGATCGACTCTGTGGGTGCGAACTAAGTTAGCTACGCGGTAAGTTAGAGCCCGCGTTTTCCCGGAACCGGCGCCTGCTACTACTAACAGCGGCCCGTTGTAATGGACGACTGCTTGGCGCTGGGATGGGTTGAGGTGGCTGAGGTGATCGGTAGTTTGAGTCATAGTTGGATAGTTAGTTGTTGGATTTTTTTAAGGGATAAATAATACTTAGTGTTTGATACCGGGAGTTTTTTTAAGGTTGGGTGCGATCGCCCTACAATATAATATCATGAATATCAGACGTACGGTTGAAACCGCGTCTACACAAACTTTCGTCCGCCGGACGCCGACGAAGATATAATAACGTAAAACATAATTTTACCGTCTATTCTTCAACCGGCGTCCGGCTTGTTTTGTCTGTATAGCCGCGGTTTCAACCGCCGGGTATTCTAACGTTTAAATATTTGTTTTATCCAAATTGCAGCTAATATTCCCAAACCGAGCCAGATGGCAATAATTACAGCAGCGGCTGTCCGATTTATCGGTTTTCCTCGCTCTATTTCAGCGGCTGCTTTTTCCCGACACTCGGCTAAAACTTGTGGCGGAATCATCTTGAGTACCAACCAAATTCCTAATGGTACAATTATCAAATCGTCCAAGTAACCGAGAATGGGGATGAAGTCTGGAATTAAGTCGATCGGGCTAAAGGCATAAGCAACTGTCACACCTGCTAAAACTCTCGCGTACCAAGGTACTCTCTGGTCTGTACTGGCTAAATAAACAGCGTAAGTCTCTTTTTTGAGTTGGCGTGCAGCTTGTTTTAAGGATTGCATATAAAAACTAATGATCGATGACTAATAACCAATGATTAATGACTAATGATCGAGGGTAAATCTGGGTTTTGAAGAGGGCGAAGCATGACCGCATATAAATTATTAGTTATGATTTCATATTAACTGCGGTCATGCTTCGCCCCTACAGATATATTTGCTTGCACAAGCCGCTGTACCAATGACTAATGACTAATGACAATGACTAAAATTTTTAGTTGCTAAAAACGTAACAGCCTGAATTTTTAGCAATTCCTGTGCGAAGGTCAAGTATATCATCTGTTGTATGTGAGGAGCATCGAGTTTATGAATTCAAATTTGCAACGCAATTCTAGAATCAATTTCCGCAGTCTGCTAACAGCTTTATGTTTAACCTTAACTCTCCTGAGTTTCGTGAGGTTAGATCCGGCGGTGGCCGGGGAACAGCGGATTAGAACGCTAACAGTTACTGGGCGAGGTATAGAAGCGATTCCGACAACTCAAACTCAAGTTAGTTTGGGGGTTGAGGTTCAGGGAAAAACGGCGGCCGAGGTGCAGCAGGAAGCGGCAAAGCGATCGTCCGCTGTGGTAGAGTTGCTGCGATCGCGCCAAGTCGAAAAACTCGAAACCACCGGTATCACCCTCAACCCGAATTACAGCTACGAAAACAACCAACAGCGCTTAATAGGGTATATTGCTACGAATACCGTCAGTTTTCGCATCAATACTCAATCTGCCGGTACTTTGCTCGACGATGCGGTGAGGGTCGGAGCAACCCGAATTCAAGGCGTGAGTTTTGTGGCCGCCGAAAGTGCGATCGAACAAGCTCAAAAACAAGCACTCAAAAAAGCCACTCAAGATGCTCAATCGCAAGCAGATGCAGTCCTGAGCGCGCTTAATCTCAAGCGGGGAGAGATTCTTGGAATTCAAGTCAACAGTGCGAGCGCGCGGCCTCCTGTGTACCGGCAGTTTGCTGCTCGCGCTGAGGCTAATGCTACAACACCCGTAGTGGGAGGAGAAGAGCAGGTAGATGCTTCTGTGACTTTGCAAATTAGCTATTGAATTACGGTTCGTAGTGAGGAATGCGAGTCCGCATCCATCCGAGGACTAAAGTCCTGACTACGAACCTATTTTATCGCAATAGTTTTAGCGAAAATAATATTAAAATTCAAGAGGCAGTTCGATTTAGCTATTGATTTACGGTTCGTAGTGAGGAATGCGAGTCCGCATCCATCCGAGGACTAAAGTCCTGACTGCGAACCTATTTTATCGCGATAGTTTGAGCGAAAATAATATTAAAATTCAAGAGGCAGTTCGATCGCAAATTCAGTACCTTTCCCGGCTATCGACTTGCAGAACAATTGACCGCCGTGCTTATCGCTGACAATCTGTTTAGCAATCGACAATCCCAGCCCGGTGCCCTTACCCACTGCTTTTGTCGTAAACAGAGGTTCAAACAAATGTTGTTGAATCTCCTCCGTCATTCCCAACCCGTTATCCGCAATTCGGACGATCGCACTTTCGCGCAAAATTTCCGTGCTAATGGTAATATTCAGAGGACGCTGGTCTTTTTCCCAAGCCTCTTCCACAGCATCGATCGCATTTGCTAGCAAATTCATAAACACTTGGTTCATCGGGCCGGGATAGCATTTAACTAGGGGCAATTCACCGTAGTTTTGGATAACTTCAATGGCCGGGCGACATCCTTGATCCTTGAGTCGGTGTTTTAACAGCAACAGCGTACTATCTAGAGTTTGGTGCAGCTCAATCGCGCTCACACTATCTCCATCCGAACGAGCAAAGTTTCGCAGCGACAGCGAAATATCTTTAATGCGCTCAGTGCCTACTTCCATGGAATCCAACAGGTGAGAAAAATCCTCGATCACAAACTCCAAATCTATGTCTTCAATCTTGCTAGCGATATCTGATGGAGGTTCAGGATAATATTTTTGATAAAGGCTGAGAAGTTCTGTAATCTCAGTAAGATATTCCTTTGCAGGCGCAATGTTGCTGACCATAAAACTCAGCGGGTTGTTAATTTCATGGGCGACTCCGGCAACGAGTTGTCCCAGGGCGGACAGTTTTTCTTGCTGCACTACCTTGACTTGAGCTTTTTGTAAAGCGCAGGTGCGTTCTGTAACTTGCTGTTCCAGATTGTCGGTCAACTCTTTGAGCCGCCAGTGAATGTTAACTCTGGCAATTACTTCGTCTTGTTCAAAAGGTTTTGTGATGTAATCCACCGCACCTAATGACAATCCTTTCATCTTACTTTCGGCATCTGCTAAAGCCGTCATAAAAATGACTGGAATTGCCTTTGTTAGCTGGTTCTCTTTAATTCGGCGACAGGTTTCAAAGCCGTCGATTCCCGGCATTTGCACATCTAGCAAAATTAGTTCGGGAAAAGGGTTTCTTGCCAAATTGACCGCACATTTTTCTAGCATAGCGAGCGCCGATTCTCCGTCCACGGCTACCCGCACTTTGTAGCCTGCTGTTTTTAAGGCTTGCGACAGAACTCCTAAATTTGTGGAACTGTCATCTACTATCAAAATAAATTTTTTATCTGACTCAAGCATGATTTTTTTCCTTAAACTTTTGATAAATGTTCTTCAATCAATGCCCGCAGCTCTTTGAGTTTGAATTTTTCTGCCAAAACGAGTATTTTTTGGGCAAAAATCGCGTGTTCTGGATTCGCTGTTTGAATTTCCTCGGCAATCTCGATTACCGCATCTAAATCGCCAGATTGAGCTTGTTCATCTAATAACTGTAAAATCTCGATCGCCGGAATCTGCATTTCATTTGGTATCGGATTTTGCGCTTTTTTGCCCGCAGTTACTGTATCGTCATACACCCACTCCAGCCGCAAATATTTTTTCAGTAAGCCCAGCAACACCTCTGCTTGCACCGGTTTCGGCAAAAAATCATTTCCGCCTGCATCCAGGCTCTTTTGGCGATCGATCTCAAACACGCTTGCAGACGAGACTAACACGATCGCCTCTCTCAGTTGAGGGTGAGTGCGGATTTGGTGTAAAAACTCAAATCCGTCCATCACCGGCATGGCTAAATCAGTGAGGATTAAATCCGGTGCGGTGGCTAAAGCGATATCGAGTCCTTGCTTACCATCAGCCGCTTCAATCATCTTAAAGCCGATCGGTTCCAGCAAGTTCACCAACACAGCCCGATTTTCCCACCTGTCATCCACCACCAAAATTTTGCGTTTTTCACCTTCGTAACCCAAAACAGCGCCCTGTTCGACGATTCTCGAACTCTCGGCCCAATTTTGCGCCTCCGGGAGCGACACTTCAAAGGAAAAAATACTGCCCGCTCCTGCACGGCTGTCGATCGCAATTTCACTCTGCATCAAACCCACAATCTTTTGACTGATCGCGAGTCCCAATCCGGTGCCTTCCGATTGTTTTTTCACATCGCCTACTTGCTCAAAAGGCAGAAAGATTTTCTGAACTTGTTCGGGTGTCATTCCCGGGCCTGTATCTTCAACTCTGAACCCAATTTTATATATTTTTTGAATCCCATCTAACTGAGAACTAGAATCAGAAAACTCAGCATCTTTAATTACATCAACATGAAAAACCACTCCGCCTTTTTCTGTAAACTTAATCGCATTCGAGAGCAAATTTAACAGCACTTGCCGCAAACGTTTCTCGTCACCCACAACCCCCGTCGGGAGTTGCGAATCAACCTGCAAATCAAAGTTAATTGCCTTTTCCTGAGCGCGGATAGTGCAGATTTCTGCAACTCCTTGGATGAATGAAGGTAGGTGAAAAGCTGTGGGATGCAATTCGAGTTTTCGGGCTTCAATTTTCGACAAATCCAAGACATCATTAATCAGCGTTAGCAGGTGCGAACCGCACTGATAGATGATATCAACACCGCCGCGTCCTTTTTGCGTCATCGGTTCGCTGCGCTGGAGAATTTGTGCGTAGCCTAAAATGCCGTTGAGGGGAGTTCGCAATTCGTGGCTCATGTTAGCCAAAAATTCGCTTTTGGCGCGGTTGGCGCCGTCTGCCATTTCTTTGGCAATTTTGAGTTCGACGGTGCGTTCTTCGACTCGCTGTTCGAGTTCGAGGTTGGTGTTTTCGAGGGTTGTAAAAGAGTCGCGCAGTTGCTGCGCCATGTCGTTGAAGGATTCCGAAAGCACGCCGAGTTCATTCTTCCCGGAGACTTCCACAGTGCGATCGAACTTTCCGGAGGCGAAATCCTGTGATGCTTTGCTCAAAAGTGCGATCGGCTCAGCAATCAGGCGGGAAGTATAAAAACCCACAACCGTCGCCACAATTAAGGCGCCGATACACAATAGAATCGTAGTGCGAGTATTAGCATTAATCTGCCCCATAAAATCCGATTCAGGAACCGCCACAACTACCAACCAATCCAATCCCCACTCGTCTTTCCAGGGTAAAACTTGGACAAACTGGCGTTCTTTATTCAGCAAAAAATCAAGCTGTTGAGGTTCTTTGATATTATTGAAGTTGCCGAAATGCTTTACTAAATATTGAGAGGTCGATCGGATCGATTCATCGCTGCTTTCCAATGCGCTTAACCGTTTAGGCTTGCCATCAATCAGTTTAAAGGGTTCCTCGGTACTAGAACTCCCAACGATTAGCCCGCTGCGCTCCACAATAAACGTTCTGCCGGATTTGCTGACTTTCAATTTTCGCAAGAAATCGCTAATTTCTGAAAGACGCTGATCGATCCCGATGACACCAATCAGTTTATTGTTCTTGTCATAAACCGGGCGATTTGCAGAAAGAGCTAGGGGGTAAGGTGGTATTTCCCATTGGTATAATGCCCATGTGGGTTTTCCGGCTTTAACCGTGTCTGAATACCAGAGTTCTTTTTCAAATTCGTAATTTTTTAATATGTTAACAAGCTGACTGGGCTTGCCATCACTGTCTGTTTTGTAGTTGTAAGTATCTCGATTTCCGTATCTTTTGGGTTCGACAGTGTTAACAATAATAAAAATCTTTTGATCGAGATACAGATATCCAGAACCTGCAAACTCACCCTCTGAAGACCCAAAGCTAATGTAACTGACATTAAACAATTGCATTTGTTTCCAGAAGAAACGAGTCATATTATCTAAATCTTTGGGAGCGAGCAATCCCACGTCGAAGGCATCGGCATTCACCTGAGCAAGATGACGGGCGGTGTTGAGTTTGCTGTCTAGATGCTGATTAATGCGGCTGCTGACTTCTGTCCGCAGTTGAGATGCCAAATCGTTGACTGCTTTCTGTCCGT
>NZ_JAUBOJ010000260.1:0-10747 GCF_036700185.1 Microcoleus sp. BM001215392
TAAACGCAGATAATTTTAGGGTGTTTTCCGATTTTTGCAATTCAAGTCTAGTTAATAATTCCTAAAATCCCGTACTATCTCACACCCCGTGCAAAATGGCGCCGTATCAACTCAACCTGAAAACAATAACCATCACCTGCTTCCTCAATCAAATCCCGTTGCAGGAGCAAACCGACAGCATCAAAATCATCAGTAAACTCTTGCAAAATAGTTTCCCGGCTCGCGATTTTTCCTTCCCCTTGTGCTGCCAAAAACTGCAAAATAGCTAATCCTGCCGCATCTACTTGATTGTTTTGAATATCTGCAAAGAAGAAACTGCCAACACTTAAAGCTGCTGATATTGCTGCTTCCACATCGGCTAAAGTCGCCAGTCGGCGGATAGATGGATCTTGCTCGTTTTTGAGGGCGACAATTTCAGCGCAGAGGAGTTGTATTAAGAAAGGGTGACAGCGCGTAAGTTGCAAAACTCGATCGACCGCATCTGGTTCGTAGCGCAGGGTGAAATCTTGGACGGGACGCTCAATTAGTTGACGCGCTTCGGGTTCCTTCAAGTAGCTGATATGAACGACTTGGACATTGATTAAATAGCTAGCCCAACGCTGAAATTCTTCTATTGTATGACTGCCAGCGAGCATCACTTTGAAGCGGGTGCGATGTTGAATTAGGTGACGCAACATTCCCAGAACATCTTGCTCGTCGAAACGTCCTTTTCTGATGGCATCATCTAGCGCCTCAAATTCATCTAAGGCAAGCAGGGCAATATTTTCTTCGAGGGCTGCTTCTACTCGATCCAGCCATTCATCAAAGCAGGTAAAAGGATCGTCTTGCAGTGTTTCGCGGTTAAGAGATGGGAGAGTTAACGCGCTTTGACGATCGGCAGAGTTTGTCATACTCCTAGCAATATTGTAGAGAAACCCAGCCGAATCACTTGCTGATGAAACTGGGCCTTGCAAGTCTACAAACATGAGGATGATAGTGCATTGCAGGCGACCCAAAATTAGGCGGGGATGCTGTTCTGGCGAATCGGTATAGGCGTTGCGCAGTACATTTGATGAGGTCATCCGATTTGAGATTTTAGATTTTAGATTTATCCCACGGATGAATCTGGGGGCTTGAGACTCTATTTTGGTGGGTAATTTTTGTTTTCTGGACTGCGTGTTAGCAAAAACACCATCGTCTATTCTTCTTTATTGGAAATTCTGTAGGGGCGAAGCAGTCGGGCGACAATTGATGAAACCCAACCGAGATACTTATATCCGACTGCTTCGCCCTCCCCCACAGATAAACTGTATGTACAATCTTGCTTGAATCCTCGGCGAAGTATTTGGATACAAGCATTTTCGTTGAATTGCAAAAGCGATCTGTCAAAATATTTGCTCTGTTTTGCATAGATATTTGTACCTGTAGGCGATCTGTGAGGCAGGGCGAAGCATTTGGATATAAGTATCTTCGCTGAGTTGCAAAGATGATCGCCCAAATGCTTCGCCCCTACATAGGTCGATGGTCGATCGATCGCGCTTCTATTCATTTCTTCTGTTCCTTGATTTTATTCTGATTGACTTCAACTATTTCAAATAATTTTTTCTCACCTATTTCAGAGTTTGAACATCTGGATAGGCTAAAATTTTACTGTCATCCGTTAATAACGGACAGCCATAAATTATTGCAGTTGCTACAATTAGTTGGTCAGCCGGATCGCGGTGAAAACCTGTTAGCTTGGTTGATTCAACAACGATCGGAATTGTCAGGTTCAGTAGCTGCACTCCCGGGTAAGCCAAGGCTGCTGTCAACTACTCATCAACCGCCAGTTACAGAGTGAGTCTGTTATTCTCTACTAATTTAGCAACTTCCCAACAAGAAATCATACTCACTCCTAAACCTTGGGATTGGTATTGTTGTATCCACTGCCGGTGCTGCTGGGTTAATTGCGGATTGTTGTCCGCCCACCAAATCCAGATATGAGTATCCAGTATTATCATTGCAGCGCTTCCCAGTCTTCCACAGGTACAGCAGGTTCAAAGGGGTCATTGTAGCGAGAAACCATTCCTTGCAAGGGATAGTGCAAAGTATTTCCCAGCATCTGATTAACCCAAGTAAGATAATTATTTAATTCTTCATAATCCTGCAATTCTTGTAATTCTTCAGCAGTGAGTCCAGCTTCTTTTTGTTGAGCTTTTAATATTTCAATTCGCTCCTGAAACAACCTAGAAGCGCGGAACATCAGCACCCCTTCTGCTAACTCGACGCTAACAGCACCTTCTCTTGGCAAAGTTTTGGGTAAACGATCCAACTTGATCGGTAAATTAGTTGTCATAGTATCGCTCTAAAAATGTTAGTTTCATTTTATTTTGATTGTAAATCAGCAAAGGGTTTTAATTGCTCTAACCCTACTTCACGCCAATCATCCTCAGTTCCCCCATCTTCCACACTAAATAATCGTTCTCGACAAAGGATTTGCAGCAGCAGAGGCAAACGTTCGCTTTGATTCAAAATCCACTCGACATCCCCATCAGCAAAAGGTATGGGCGAACTGCCTATTAACTCCCGCACCTCAGGTTCTGTCATAGCTCCCACAGTTGTAGTATATCCAAAAATATTGAAAAAAGGCGAACTATATCCCGTGCTAGTCGCTAATTTAAGTGGTGATTCTGGAGCTGCTAAAATAAACCCTAGATTCCCATTTGTTTGGTTTGTTGCCAAACAGCGCAAACTTTCCCAAAATCCATCATCTAATTCGGGACATCGTTGTAAACCGACACCAATTTCGTCTAGTAGAATGACTGTGGGTTGATGTAAATTACGGCTAACTACTTCCATAAATCTATCCAAGTCGTAGGGGCTAGGTACGTTCATTTTCAGGGATTCTAAAATGTAGCGCAGCAGCTCTTCTCGATTGTGACAGCGAGTTAACACTCAATATCTTCTTTGTGCTCGTCAAGCTCGATCGACAAAACACCGATCGTCTTTTGAGCCTATCCAAACAATTCACAGACCAAGACTAACCACAGTATAACCGCTGGCGCGATCGCAAACTCCGGCAAAATCCAGCCAGGGCGATCGTCCGCCTGCTTATATCATCCGTCATTTGCCGGACACGATCGATTAAAATGTGTCGCACTATTGATTGGATTCCGGGCGATTCTGGCGCTTATTTTGGATAAACTGTTCCAAATCTGCGATCGCATCTTCAAAATCCGACAAATTAATCTTCGCTGGTTTAGGCTTCTTCGGCAGACTCGCAGACTCACTAGCAGGCTTAGCTTGAGGCGGCGGAGACTGAGGCTGTGCTGCTTCAGGGTTGGAAGCTTCTATATAATCAAACAATTCATCCAGGGACTGAAAAAAAGCTTGAGCCGAGGCTCGGCGTGAATCTTTCAAATCATCCTCATCCATCATAAGCAACTCCATAAACTTCAAAACTTGCCGAGAAACTCTGCCCGCGGGCACGTGCAGATATTAGACATCAAAACCTCAATCAACTAAAACCCTTGAGAAATTTCGCTTTTATCCTCTTGCGAGATCCCCCTAAATCCCCCTTAACAAGGGGGACTTTGACCGCCTCTTGTTCCCCCCTTGTTAAGGGGGGCTAGGGGGGATCGGGCCTAAGAAAGGAAGTAGGGGTTGACTTTGATCGCCTCTTGTTCCCCCGCAACGATTCGGGGGGCTAGGGGGGATCGGGGCCCTATCGTCAAACACTACACCGGCACTGCATTTGACTTGATTGTTGACACGAATGGGCATTGTCAGCCATCAATCTGTACTTAACTTTACACCCGCCGACAGGGTGATTTGAGACTTGGCGCACAGCCAGCTCAACATAATCAACCCTAAAAAAATCTCAGTTACTGTCTAATTAACCCTAGTCTAGTCGAGAATAAGGACACAGGACTTATGCAACTATTGCCACTGTTCAAGGGTTGCGATCGCAACGCACCACCTCGAAAGGACGGACAGACGGTGTTTTTTGCTTGAGTCCTAAGATTTCAAAGGCATTAGGAGATTTTAAGGTGACTCAAGGATTTGATTACGATTTAGCAATTATCGGCGCCGGCGTGGGCGGGCACGGGGCCGCCATCCACGCGGTTAGCTGCGGGCTGAAAGTGGCAATTATCGAAGCGGGCGACATGGGCGGGACTTGCGTCAACCGCGGCTGCATTCCCTCCAAGGCGCTGCTGGCGGCTTCGGGGCGGGTGCGGGATATGCGGAATGCACACCACCTCAAGACTTTGGGAATTCAGTTGGGAAGTGTGGATTTCGATCGCGGGGCGATCGCCAATCACGCTAACACTATTGTTAGCAAACTGCGCGGCGACTTGACAAACAGCCTCAAACGTTTGAACGTCGATGTCATCCAAGGTTGGGGCAAAATTGCTGCTGCTCAAAAAATTAGCATCGAAACCGACAAAGGCGAGAAAACTATTACTGCCAAGGATATTATTCTCGCTCCCGGTTCAATTCCCTTCGTCCCTCCAGGGATAGAAATTGACGGCAAAACTGTATTTACTAGCGATGATGCTGTCAGATTGGAATCGCTACCGAAATGGATTGCTATTATTGGCAGCGGTTATATTGGTTTGGAGTTTTCGGATATTTACACAGCCCTCGGCTGCGAAATTACGATGATTGAAGCTCTAGATCAATTAATGCCAACTTTTGACCCGGATATTGCTAAATTAGCAGAACGAGTGTTAATTGCACCCCGCGATATTGAAACAAAAGTTGGTTTGTTAGCTAAGAAAATTATTCCTGGTTCCCCCGTAATTATTGAATTAGCTGATTTCAAAACTAAGGAAGTTGTGGAGATTTTGGAAGTTGACGCTTGTTTGGTAGCAACTGGCCGAGTTCCCGTCAGCAAGAATATGGGATTAGAAACCCTTGGCGTGGAAACGATGCGCGGCTATATTCCAGTTAACGATAAGATGCAGGTTTTGGCGGCGGGAGAACCGATCGCGAATTTGTGGGCGATCGGCGATGTTAATGGCAAAATGATGTTAGCCCACGCTGCATCTGCTCAAGGAATTGCCGCAGTCGAAAATATTTGCGGCCGCACTCGCGAAGTTGACTATTTGAGTATCCCAGCGGCGGCTTTTACTCACCCAGAAATTAGCTATGTGGGCATGAATGAACCTGCGGCGAAGGAGTTAGGAAAAGCCGAAGGGTTTGAGGTCGCTTCTGTCAAGAGTTATTTTAAGGGAAATTCTAAGGCTATTGCGGAGGGTGAAACCGACGGTATGGCGAAGGTGATTTACCGGAAAGATACTGGGGAATTGTTGGGAGTTCACATTTTTGGTTTGCACGCTTCCGATTTGATTCAGGAGGCGGCAAATGCGATCGCCCAGCGCGATTCTGTCAACACTTTAGCATTCCGAGTTCACACTCACCCGACGCTTTCGGAAGTGTTGGATGAGGCCTTTAAACGGGCGGCTGGCGCGGCGGGCGGTCATTAATTTCTAGGGGCGGTGTTCTTGTTTGAGAGGACTTATGCACTGCGCCCAAAGAAACCGGGTTTTTTACCTAATCTGCGGGTTAGAACGAAAGATTTTCGTAAAAAACCCGGTTTCTGGCCCCATGGGTATTCTATTTTAGAGGGGCGGTAAAGTGCCGATCGCACTTTGAGCTAATTCGAGAAATTCTTCAGCTTGGGCGATCGAATCTGCGGCTTGATCGCTCATAACGGCATCAAGTTCGCCATAATCTCCAGCATTTCGCAATTCCTGAGCTCTGATGAGGTATTGGTGAAACTTAACAGGAACTCTTCCTGTACGAGCAAATTCTCTGCCAAAGGCACTAATGACTGCGGAATGTTTAGAAAAAGATAGTCCTTCACCTTCTAAAAATGCTTCGGCGATATAAAACATAGTGTAGTAGGCGCGAGAGGCTGCATAATCCGGGTATTCGCCATCTAACATTAACTTTGCCGCTGCAAGGCTTTGACGAGCTTTGAGAAGTAAGTTTAATTGAGCGGATGTCATATTAAAATTCCCTCTTTACGGATATTTCTGAGCAAAGGGCCTTGATAATTAGTGAATTTTTCTTCATTCATAAACTGGCAGCTAATCACTTCATCATTTTGGAGCGACAAATCTGCTACAATCTGAAGAGTTCTATCAATTTCGACCCCCGCTTGAACTGGCGCTTTGAGAACTACTAACACATCTATATCTGAATCGGGATGTGCGTCGCCTCGCGCTTGGGAACCGTAGAGCACCATTGTGACAAGGCGGCTGTCGTAGATTTGCTCGAAGTGCGATCGTAATTCTATCAATATGTTCTTAAGTTTATCGTTAATGCTCATATTTTTTGTTGTAAAACTTTTTATGGCTGTGGCGCTACATAATCAGGGTATTCACCATCTAGGATTAACTTCGCCGCTGAAAGGCTTTGATTAATGTTTCAATTATACCCATCCTGCCAATAGAAGTTTTTGCAGACGGAGCCGAGGATGGACGATCGACCATTTTAGCCAGTCGTTGCAACAGAACTTGCGTATCTTTCGGCCTGTCTTTCGGAAAATAACCCATTAAATCGTCAATCAAATCTGCTAGGGGCTGCGATGTTTTAGTAGCTATATTCCGCCAAATTAACTTTCCAGAACGCAAATCTTCCTGCAAATTTCTTGGTTCTTGAGCTGTTAGCAAATAGACAAAAGTCCTGCCCAATGCAAAAAAATCAGAACGCGGTTCAGAGCGACCCTTTTTTTGTTCTTCAGGAGTGTAACCCATTGAAGAAATTCTTGTTACTTCTCCACTTGTTCTTTGAATAGTTTCTGTCATTTCTCGCACCGCGCCAAAATCAATCAATACTAATTGTCCGTTAGACCTACACATAATATTTTGTGGCTTGATATCGCGGTGGAAATAATTTTGACTGTGAACGAGATTTAAAATTTCTGTCAGTTGTTTGAGCCAGTCTATAGCTTGTTCCGAGTCTATGGGCGTATGGTTCTGTTTTTCTAACCACTGCTGCAAATTATACCCTTCAATTTTCTCCATTACCAAGCAGTGCAAGGAATTGGCACTATTCTGAGGTCTGAAGGTAAAGTAACCGTCTGACTCTACTTTAGGAAGTCCCGGATGCTTCAGCCGCTGCAAAACGCTAGCTTCTCTTTGAAAAAGTTCCACACCTAGAGTATCGTTGTTCATGAGAACTTTCAACACTTTCCGAGTAGCGTCTCTATCTCTGACTTCATAAGTTCTGCCAAACCCTCCTTCTCCCAAACCTCTAATTACCCGATAGCGATCGTCTACCAACAACTTAGAACCGCAGTTTTGACAAAAGTTGAGAGTGACAGGGTTTTCTGGATGGCGGCAGTTGGGATTAATGCAGTTGCCACCACTCCACGACTTTACTAGAGGTGCATATTGATTGCCAATCACGTTTAGCTGCGGCTGCTGTGGCTGAGGCGAAAAAGAATTAACGCTCGCTACTGATTGATTTTCAAGAACGTTTAGCTGCGACGGCTGCGACTGAGGCGAAGAGGAGTTAACACCACTTACTGATAGCTGTTTTAGAGATTCACGGCAATGTATGCAAAAATTATTTTCTGCTCGATTTTCATGCCCCTTACTACACCGTAAAATAGAAATTTTATGCCTTGTTTGTTGCTGTGGCTGAGACTCAAAGGAATGGGTAACAGGTGATGGAGGTTGTTGTCGCGACTGAGATGAATGTATGTTAGTCGCTGGTGCTTGCCGTTGCTCTAACTCAGATGAATTGTTGCCAGGTGTGGGTAGTTCCTGCTCCTCCTGGGGGGATGGAATAATAATCGTATGTGATGGGTGATTTTGCTGTTCTTGAGATGGATTGACGATCGCACTTGGCAACCATAATATTGAATTCTGATTGCCTGTTTGAGACTTTTCAGCCCTGCGACTTTGTACACCCCCAAGTGCTTGCCAAGTCAAAGGTGCTTCTGCTGGATTCTGAAAACTCACTGGCAAGAAAGTTACACCGGGAAATCTATTTTCCAGACGGTTGAGCTTTTCCCGTGCCTTCCTCACTGCAAGGCTGACAGAATTTCCAGCCACAAATGCTTCCAAAAAACGCTGCAAAAACTTCTGTGCTACCTCATCCGGCACAATTTCTCGCATAACAATGACATTTGGAACTCCTAAATTGCTAAGTTGCTGTGCTATTCCTAACCCATCGCAGGAATTGAAAATTGCTAACTGCAAACCATGCTTGACCGCGCCTGCAATATCATATCTCAAATGATCGATCGTTATACTCTCATCCTGATTGAGTTCGATCACGCCTCTAGCAGCATCATCTTCACTGCTGCTATGACCGGCAAAGAAAAATATCTGCGGACTTTGCTTCTCAATCTCCTCGCCTAACTTCTCACAAGTCGGCTCATCTAAACGAATAATTTCACCATTCGAGTCTTTAGACAAGAAATTGTACAGCGATTCCCAGTCTTTCTCTGTCTTGATTATCGTGGTATTGCCGACCGTTTCTTTCTTGCCAAAAACTGCTAATACTTTAACTTTTTCTCGAGGAATCGGTGGTTGTTTTCGCACTGGCAGAAATAAACTTACCGAGGCTTTAGCACAGTTTTTTCGATGAAAAATATTCCAGCTATGCCAAGGCAACCGCTGTAAATTTGGGTCTTCTGTCTTAAATATAAATCTAATTTCTTCTCGTGGATCGGTTAGTTCGGATAATAACTCATCTCTGATAACGGACATCTGATGAGAATTGAGCCATTTATTAATACTGGACTCCAACTTTCGGGTGTGTGTTTCTATTTCCTTGATACCAGCGTTAGGACTTGTATAGCTACCTATTCGTGTAGCAGACCTCATCGGGTCTACACGAGCAAGATATCCTGACTTCCAAAGTTCATAATGGTCGCGGATCTCTGGACTTTGAGGCAAGTTGCCTTTGGTATCAACAATACAACGATGCTCTACTTCTGTCTCAATACGAAGTGTGACAGTAAAACCTCTATCAAAATTACCCTCTACTAAATCGAGAAGAACTATTTTACCCATTGCCCCACCTGCTCAACTATTTAAATTATAAAATTTTGCGTAACACTTACATCACCTAATTCAATTCTGATACTAAATTCTTCTCCTGGTTTACCATTAAGATTTAATTGAATCCATTCCCTATAATTTCCAGCTTGGTCTTGCACGATAGTTTGACCAGATGTTGTATCAATCGCCACAAACTTCAGACTGTACGGGAGATTTTTGCTGCCGATGGGATGCACTTGCAGACAGATATCCCTTTCTTGACTTGGCTTTTGACTCACAGCAACTACCAAGGCTAAAGAATGACTATTCGGTGGCATTTTCAATACAATCTGCTGTGCTTTTAGGACTGCCTTAGAACTAGCGGATCTGCCACTAAACATCAGCTCGACTCTTGGCTCATCCAAAACTTCTTGTACAGTTTTCCAAATATCGTCAACGACATTTTGAAGCCACTGACTCAAATTTACCAGCGTTTCACTAGGTACAACAGCCTCTTCCTTTACTGGTAAAGTTAGCTGCACATCATCAACAGTAATTCCTAATATTTCCTTCAATTGCCCCGATTTAAACAGTTGCTCAATCCGCTGCCACTGCTCTAGTGAACCTTCCAAAACCAGATTCACTGAATCTTCATCGTTTGCTTCTATTCTGCGGATATCCATAAATTTTATCCTAAACTCGTTGTAAATACTGGACAATTTCTGTCAACCTTTGCGCCGAAATATTATCAATTGATAACTTCAATACTAATGTACCCTCAGCACATTTTTCTAACTCCATTTTTTGAATAGGTGGATGCTCGTCGCTGCGATTTAATACTTGCTGCACAGTATTTTTAAGGTTTCCCATTTCTGATAAAAGTATAGACATAGAATCATCTACGGTTTTTTGAGTTTTTTGCTGTTGTTCTGCTGAATTAGCATGAACTTGAGCTAATAACTGTGCCTGAAAAATTCTGCGAACCTCTGGCACGTATTTAATTTTAGCAGCAAATTGTTCGCACACCCTTTGAAATAAAACTTCCCTGACTTTGGCTCTGTAACATTCAGGCAAATCACCATACCGGAGCAGCGCTTCAGCTATCAGGTCATCTTTGATTTTTTTTATTCGCTCCTTAGCTAACTCCCCTTCTGGTGTGAGCAAAAATGCAATTTCATCAATAGAGTCAATTAGTGGATCAATTTCTTTTGATTTTTTTATTTTTCCTAGTTCTACTCCCAATCGAATAATTTTCTCATTCAAAAGTTTAATATCCGGTTCGTGTTCTGCTGGATAAGACTGTTCTGGGGGAAATTCCACCATCACCATGAATAGTTGTTGTGGCTCACACTCGCCCATCAATTGCTTCTGACAATCTAAGGCAATCTGTTGGAGAGCTGAGATCAAGGAAACCTTAAGCGCCTTTTGCAGGTGATGATTGATAAGTTTATGGTCTTTTCTCAGGTGATCGACAAAAGACTTGACTCCTATGCAAACAGCTAAATTCGGATAATGTCCTAAAATGTTGGTGACAATCCCCCCGACAATCGCGCCCAGAGTCAAACTTTCCATCCTTTTCTGCCGTCTGTATGTTTGAATATGTATTGCTTTTTAATATAAACTATTTTAACGGGGATAGACATCTCAGAAAAAAATCTGAAATCTGTGACCCTCGCCCTTAATCCCCTCTACTATGCTTCAAATCCGCCGCCGTCCGCCCAGCACCTCAGTATCCGTACTCTACCTCAGCTACAAAATCGCCGTACCCGACGCCGAACCCCGGCACA
>NZ_JAUBOJ010000261.1:0-10723 GCF_036700185.1 Microcoleus sp. BM001215392
CTTGATTACGTCTTCTATCATACATTCCCCCCTGACAATTAATCCACCCTGCCCAGCCCCCCTTAATAAGGGGGGAGCAAGAGTCTCAAAGTCCCCCTTTTTAAGGGGGATTTAGGGGGATCTCCGAGAGATTTGGTTCATAATCAGTAGTTTGAAAACACGCCCTAGGGGGGATCTGAATCTCATGATTAAACAATAGTCTGTGACTGCGTATAAAGCATAAATCTGACGGTTATTCGATCGCAGGTAAGGGTAGTGTAAATAAAAATGTGCTGCCTTCACCGAAGATACTTTCAACCCAGATTTTTCCACCGTGCTGCTCAATAATACTGCGACAGATGGGCAATCCTAAGCCGGTTCCTCCTTTTTCGCGGGAATCTGAAGCATCGACTTGCTGAAATCGCCCAAAAACGAGTTCTAATTTATCGGCTGGAATGCCGCGCCCGCGATCGCGAACTTGGAACAGCACGCAGTCTGTTTGGTTTTCCGCACTCAGGTAAATGGCGGAACCGACAGCCGAGAATTTAATTGCATTACTAAGTAAATTTGTCAAGGTTTGGAGGATGGCATCTGCGGCGGCCCAGACTTCTGCATCGGTGGGGGTAATAATTAATGAAATCTGGTGTTGAGCGGCGATCGCCTGAAGGTTATCTACTACTTGCTGCATCAAATCTGTGGCTTTGCAAAGGGTTTTATCCAGAAAAGCCCGCCCGGACTCCAGTCGTTCCAAATCTAAAATATCATTAACCAGGTTCACCAAACGATTGGTATCAAGTAGGGCAATTTCGATCATGCGCCGGGACTTTTCTGGTTTTTTATCATAAATTCCAGTTTTTAACAGTCCCAAGGACATTTGAATTGCTGTCAAAGGAGTGCGCAGTTCGTGGCTGACAATGCCGATGAATTCATCCTTAATTTGTTCGACTTTGTTTCGTTCGGTGATATCTTCCCCAATGCTGATACTGCCGATGACTGTTCCATCTGAATCTTGCAGCGTTGTATTGTTCCAAGCAATGAATCGTTCCTCACCGGATTTGGTCAAAATGACATTTCGATAATAGGGATGAGCATTATGAGTTAAGAGTTGCAAGAAATCGGCTTCAGTTGATTTTATACTAGAGCTAGGCAAAAAGTTTTCAAACCAATTTTTGCCTAAAACTTCTTCGTGAGCATACCCTGTGAGGCCGACAAAAAATGGATTGACGTAATTGATAATTCCCGACGCATCGAGTCCGACAACAATCAACTGCACATTCTCCAAAAGCGATCGCCAACGACGTTCGGCTTCTCGGATGACGGCGGTGGCTTGTTGGCGTTCTTGCAATTCGAGTTGAAGTTGGGTGTAGAGTTGGGATTGCTGAATGGCGATCGCCAGTTGGCTGCTAATCTGTTCGAGCAATTCAATTTCCCAAGATTGCCAATTGCGAGGTACAGTATTTTGGTAGATGATTAACAATCCCCAGAGGAATTCTCCCGAAAATATGGGAACTGCCAAATATGCTTTAGCTTGAAATTGTTGCAAGAGTTGGATGTGACAGGGATGAAGTCCAGCTTCGTCAATATCGGCGATCGCCAAGGTTTCGTGATTGCGGAAGCGTCCGCCTTGAGTTTCTTGCAGGTAGACATCTTCACAAGCTTTTTCAATATTGCATCCCACCAGTTTTACCCACTGCGGATCGACTGACTCAACCACAAAATCTCCACTCCAATCGGGAGTGAAACGATAAATCGCAGCGCGATCGACTTGTAATGTTTGCTTGACTTCTGTGACGGCAGTATTCAGAATATCATTGAGGTCTAAAGATTGGCGAATCGCTTGAGTAATAGTCCAGAGCAAACTTGCTTGTCGCGATTTCTGTAGTAATGCTGCTTGGGCTTGTTTGCTTTCAGTGATATCTTGTTGCACTGCAACCAGAACATCGCCGTATTCGGGATGCTGGAATACAGAGCAAGTTGCACTGCACCAAAATGGAGTACCGTCTTTTTTAACATTATGGATTTCATAGCTGAATTCACCACGTTGTAAAACTGCCGATCGAATGGCTTGATATACATCTTCAGGATTTAGCGATTCGCGGGCATAGTTGAGAATCGAAATGTCTTTACCGTTGAGTTCATCTAAGTCATAGCCAAACATCTGCTCAAATTTAGGATTGGTATAAACAATGACTGCATTATCGGCTCTCACCAAACAAACGCCCTCCGCCATGTTGCGGGTAATCACAGCCTGAAGCTCTAGCATTTGTTCTGCCTGTTTGAGTTGAGTCAGATCGCGCAGACTAACGATAACGCCTAAAATATTATCGTCTGCATCGCGGAAAGGTGTATAGGTGACGCTCAAAAATTGCAGGACTAAATTGGGATAATCAAACCACTTTTCATATTGAATTGTCTCTCCGGCAAAACCGCGATCTAAGCGAGCTTTGATGAAGTTGTCGAACAATTCCTGGCCCAAGATATTTCTGGCTGAATTGCCGACAACCTCGCTTTCAGATTTGTTGCACCAAGACAGATAACCTTGATTGGCTATTTGATAAATATAGTTGCGATTAATCAGCGCAATCCCATCTTTTGTGTTGGATACAATGCGCTCGTATTTTCGGAGGGCTTCTTCCGCACGTTTGCGATCGCTAATATCGAGCATCACACCGAGCGATCGCACCGGTTGACCGGATTCATCGTAAATGGTTTTGCCGCGCCCCATTAACCAATGAACAGAGCCATCGGGATGCAGGACTCGATATTCTGATTCATAATCCAGGCGAGATTGGAGAGCATCGCTAAACTGTCTTTCAACCCGATCTCTGTCTTCGGGATGCAATCCCTCTCGCCAGATTTCATAGCACGGTTCCAACCGCTGGGGAACTAATCCCAGTAAAGTAAAGTGATTGTCATTCCACACGAGTTTTCCGGTGAGCAAATCTAAATCCCAAAAGCCGATGTGTGTCAAATCTAGAGCTAATCGGCGCTGTTCTTCGCTCTCTCGCAAGGCTAATTCAGCTTGTTCTCGCTCTCTTTGGATCTGCTTGCGATCGCTGATATCAAACAACGTTGAGCGGGTCATCACAAAGTTACCTGCTGCATCTTTAATCGCGGTAGCATTCAGGTTGAACCAACGGCTTGAACCGTCTTTATGGAACATTTCAAACTCCAGATTCTCGACCCAGCCTTGTTGTTTTAACTGGGGAAAGTTTTTATAAAAAATTTGTTTGCCATCTGCTGATAGCAGATCCAAAAACTTAATTTTATACAGGATTTCATCGCGGGTATAGCCCAACCATTTGAGTTCTGTATTATTGATCCGAACTATTGTCCCCTCGGCGTCCAGGGAGTGATAGCCGCAGGGAGCATTATTGTAGAGGTCTTCTACTTCATGGATATATTGCTGCAACACTAATTCTGCTGCTTTTCGCTGGGTAACATCACTGCTAATTTCTAGGATTTTAATTGACCTACCTGTATCATCTTTTTGGACAACCCAACGGCTAGATACAGTAATTTGGCGCTCGTCTCTAGTGCAATGAATTAGTTCTCCTTCCCAGTAACCTGTTTCAAACAGTTCTGCTTTAATTTCTGCCAACGGCTGCGGAAATTGGGTTTTGAATAAACTGTGCGACTCTTGTCCGAAGACCTCGGCTTTTGTCCAGCCATACATCAACTCGGCTCCCTGATTCCAAAAGCTGATGACTGAGTTTAAATCCCAGGTGATAATACTATCGTGGGCGAGATCTAGCAGTTGTGCTTGTTCTTTGAGCAGTTGATAGGCCTGTTCTTTTTCGAGTAAAGTAACTAACAGGCGATCGTTGACTTCGGTGAGTTGGGATGTTCTTTCTGTTACCCGTTTTTCGAGTTCGGTATTGATTTGTTGGAGGGCAATTTGTGCTTGTTTGCGATCGGTAATATCTTCAGTAAAGAGAATGATGCCACCAACATCGCCATTGCTGCGATACCAGGGGTGAATTTCCCACCGCAACCATTGCTGCGAGCCATCTGAGTGCACAAACCGATCTTCATCGCATTTTTCAATGAAACCTGCTAAACCGCGCTGGTGGAATTGCTTCCAATTCTCTGGAATATTCGGAAAAAGCTCGTAGTGCGATCGCCCAATTATCGATTCTAGGTCATCGAGCCGATATTCATCAACCCATCGCTGGCTGGCGGCTAGGTAACACAGGGAGCGATCGAACATCACAATACTGGCGGGAGCATATTTGATGAACAATTGCAGTTTTTCCTGAGTCTCCTGTAAGGTTAGTTCTGCTTGTTTGCGATCGGTAATATTGTCAGAAAAGACAATGATGCCACCAACATCTCCATTGCTGCGATACCAGGGGTGAACTTCCCACCGGAACCATTGCTGCGATCCATCTGGATCAACCCATTTATCTTCTGCGCATTTCTGAACAAAGCCTGCCAAACCGCGCTGGTGGCTTTGTTTCAAATGCAGAGGCAGATCGGGGAAAAGCTCGTAGTGCGATCGCCCAATTATTGATCCTAGGTCATCCATCTGAAATTGATCAACCCATTGTTGGCTGGCGGCTAGGTAACACATGGAGCGATCGAACATCCCAATACTGGCGGGAGCATATTTGATGAACAATTGCAGTTTTTCCTGAGTCTCCTGTAAGGTTATTTCTGCTTGTTTGCGCTCTCTAAGTTCGGTTTGTAGCTGTTCCAATAAATCAGCTTGTTGGATAGCAATACTCGCTTGTGCAGATAACTGTCGCAGCAATTCTATTTCTGAAACTTGCCACTCTCGCGGCCCGACGCAGTGATGAGCAATGAGCAAACCCCAAAGATTTTCACCTTGGAGAATCGGCACAACTAAATTTGCCCTGACTTGGAGATTTGTCAGAAATTCTAGGTGACAGGGAGCAATTTCTGCCCTATAAATATCTGATTTAGCGGTGACTAAGCCTTGTCTGAAGGGTTCAAAATAGCTTTCACTAAGGCAAGGATCGTTTATCTGAGTGGATATAATTGGTTTCGCTGCTGAACCAACTGACTCTACCACAACCCTGCCGCTCCAGTCTGGGGCTAATTGAAAGATAATTACGCGATCGCAGAGCAGAATATTTCTAATTTCTGTTACCGTGGTGTTGAGAATATCTTCTAATTTCAGGGAATCGCGGATAGCAAGTGCTGTTTTAGCCAGGATTTGCTGTTGCTGTCGCTGCCATTCCCGTTCTCTAATCAGTTGGCTGTGTCGCAGCACATAGCTAATGGAACGCTGCAAAACTTCTGGGCTAATCTGGCTTTTTTCTAAATAATCCTGAGCGCCGCTTTTGAGTAAATCAACGGCAATTTGGAGATTTCCCTGCCCTGTAAGCACGATCGCGGGAAGCGTATTTCGCCCAGTTTGTTGGAACAGTTCCTCCAAGAACTCTAACCCATCTATATCGGGTAAATAGTAATCTAGTAGCAAAATATCTGGGCTCTGGTGCTGGCACCATTGCAGCGCATCTTCACCGTTATCAAATTCTACAATCTTGTAGGTGCGATCGCTATCTTGCAACAAAAATCGGCGGTAGGTAGCGCGATCGACTTCTGAGTCGTCTACAAACAGAATCGTGTATGGGCCTGTTGCTTCAGGGCGGGTGGCCAAACCCTGAGAGTCCGGGAGGGTTAAGGTTGCCACTCCCGATGCTGTCTGTGGTAGCTCAGTTGCGGAGTGCGATCGTCCAGCCTGCTGGAGAGCCGCCACTTCTGAGCGCAACAACTCTAATTCAGCAATCAGTTCGTCTTTAGTTTTGTCGGGATCTTTCATACTAATTGCTATTTTTTAATTGAATTTAAATAAATCAAATTATGATAATTCGGGTAAAATTGAAAATTCAAACCAATATCGAAATAAAGTGTGTATCGTCTCGGTCAAAGCAGAGATTCCCATTTGTTTCAAAATATAACCATTCGCCCCTTGCTTGTAGCAATATTTCACATCCTTTTGATTAAATGACGTGGTAAAAACAACAATCGGAATTAAATTTAATTCCTCATGAGTTCTGATAGTTGCTAATACCTCTCGTCCATCGGTTCCCGGTAAATTTAAATCTAAAATAATTAAACTAGGGCGAGGTACAACTTCCGCATCGGCATACTCTTCTTCGCGAAAAAGAAATTCCAAAGCTGTATCACCATCTGTAAAGCGATCGATAGAAAATGAACCTTCGTAAGATTTAACAGCCCGCATGAATGCCTCAAAATCTTCATCGCTATCTTCTATCACTAATATTCTGATAGGTTTATCCTCATATTTCATTCGCTTGGGAAAGAGTAAAATAAAATGTCGTTCCTTCCTGATATTTGGATTCTACCACAATTTCTCCTCCATGTCGTTCGACTATTTTTTTAACTATCGTTAACCCTGCTCCGGTTCCGCCTCCATATTTATTTTGGGAGTGCAAGCGTTTAAAAATTCTAAAAATGGTATCTAAATGTTTTTCTTTAATGCCAATGCCATTATCTTTAACATAAAAAACGGGGATGTTTTGGTAGAAACCAGGATGATCGATCGATGACCAGTCGGGTTTACCCGTGATACAACCAATTTCTATGCGTTTTTCGGGGCGATCGTTATACTTAATCGCATTGCTCATTAAGTTCGTGAAAATTTCTTCAGTTAACACGCGATCGCCTGCGATCGTCGGCAGAGGCTGAATAATTTGCAGGTCGATTTTAGAGTCAGATTGACTGATTTTCAAGATATCAACAACATTGTTAACTAAATGATTCAAATTAATAGTATTGCGGTTTAAATCTGCACGAGACAAGCGAGAAAAATGCAGTAAAGCATTAATTAAATTTTCCATCCGTTTCGTTAACTGCATTAACGTGTTTAATTTATTCACCCCATCATCATCTAATTGATTCTGATAATCCGCCAATAAAAAACTCGCATAATTGTGAATTCCTCTTAACGGTTCTTTCAAATCGTGGGAAGCAATGTAAGCAAAAGCATCTAATTCAGTATTGCTGCGCTGTAACTGTTCGTTTATCGAAGCTAATTCATCAGCTTTTTTGAGAATAATTCCGACAATAGCTGCGCGCAATTCGACTATTGCCTCAATTTCATGATTTTGCCAGGGTAAGCTTTTAAGTTCGACAATTTCTTGCCACTTTGCAAAAGATTTGCGAGGAGACAGCCTCAGATTACTATTCTCATCAATTGTTGCCTGTTGATTGGGATTGCCACCCCAATTTACAGTTTGAATTACTTCGGGACGAAACCATAAAATAAAATTGCGCTGGAGCTTAGTAATAGAGACAACAATCAGGCCACAAGCCAAGTCTTTAAACTGGGTGGCGTTCGGATAAACTGTAGGCAATTTTTCTGTATAATAAAAATTATTTTGCAGGTGTGGAACAACCCAATCTAGTAATTGATTAATCTCATTTTCTGAGGGAGTTTTCCCAAACAGCGTGACTAAATCATTAGAAATGATGGCTGCCCCTGTGGCATTAACTAAGCTTAATAAACCCTCTCGATCTTGCCCTAGTGCCTCGACAAAATCCTCTGCTTGATAAATCCTTTCAAAAAAATCAGATTGCAGGCTTTTTAAGCGAACTTTCTCATCCAAATTTTTCTGTTCTTCCTTATTGCTTAATTCCAGCGACATGACTTGCCCGATAAATTCGCAAAGGGTTCGGCTATGATAAGGGAGATATTTAGGTGTCTCGTTATGACAAGAAATTACTCCCCAAAGTTGATTGTTTTTTAATAATGAAATAGACATAGATGCACAAACTTTCATGTTTTGCAAATATTCAATATGACAGGAAGACACACTTTTTAAGACAGAAAAAGTCAAATTTAGCGAGGCATTTGTCAGGGGACACTGAGCTGGAATCAAAGATGCTGGCTGAACATTGACATTAGGAATTAAGCGCAATTTATTCAGACGGTATAGTTCTTTTGCTGGTCGGGGAATATCGCTATCAGGAAAATGTAAACCTAAATAGGAGATTAAATCAGGGCGCTTGTTTTCGGCAATAACTTCTCCCGAGCCATCTCGACCGAGGCGATAAACCATCACCCGATCGAATTTGATAATATTTCTAATTTCTACGGCAATTAATTGACACAAACTACTGAGGTCGGATGTATTTTGGACTTGAGTGAGGGTATGACGAGTTAATTGATAAAATTGAAAGAAATCGTATGGTAGATTTTCTGCTGAAGGTTCCAGCTCCAAAATTAATAAGTTATCGGGCGATCTGTGGACAATGCCATAAAAAAATATTGCCTTTTTTTGAGGACTTAATATTTTTAATTCTAGAGGATTTACCGCCTCAAAATCTCCTGCCAAAGACTGAGTTAGCACTTTTTGAGATTCTGGCTCTAAGAGATCGGCTAGAGTTTGATTTAATAACTGCTCGGGTGAATAGCCAAGCAGCGATTGAGTATTGTCGCTGATTTGTACAATCTGCCAATTTTGTTCGTTAAAAACTAACAAAATGCCGTGAGGTTGAATAGTATTAGGAGTATAGATCGGTTCGCTATCGTAATTATTGGGGAAAATCGGTCGGTCGGAAATAGAATTAACAAAACTCATAATTTTTTTTATTGCTAACGCGATGCGATCGCCTTAATTTATGGATGGGCTGGAACCGCTCGATTTAATTTTTGAGTTGGTGTCAAATATTAAGGTGGACAAATGTCAAAATTATTGAGGGTTTTAGTAAGTTTAAGTATTTCCCGGCTTGAGGCGGGGATCGGTGCGCTTGATGCGGCTGAGTACCCGCGTCACTAATTCAGGCCCGAGGACTGGTTTGGTAATGAAGTCATCGGCTCCTGCTTGAAAGGCTTGGCTGAGGGAGCCTGCATCGGTGTGAGCAGTTACAACTAAGATTGGCAAATCTCCCCACTGCGTATCCTGCCGCACTACCTGGCACAATTCTAGCCCGCTAATTTGTGGCATCTCCAAATCGAGTATGACTAAATTTGGTGAAGTTGCAATCAGCACTTCCCAAAATCCTTGAGGATCGGTTAATTTTACCACGTCTAAACCCCAAGGTGTTAGCAGTGCCGATATGTGAGCTAAAATGGCAGGATCGTCGTCAACAATTAATACTTTGGCTTGCAGGGATTGAGTTTTGGTTAAGCTCCGGGATATGGCTTGAAAAATTTGGTCGGTGGTGGCAGGTTTTTGTAAAAATTGTTTAGCACCTAAGCGCGATACTGCTAGCCGATCGCCCAGACTGTCGCGCCCTGTAAATACAATTACGGGCAGGTTTGGCGATCGCTCGTTGAGTTCTCGCAGCAGCGTCAATCCATCTTCTTCGGCGTCGGGAAAGCTTAAATCTATTAAAATTAAATCGGGCATTGACATAGCCAAGCGGGATCGCGCAGCAGCGACATTAGGAGCAATTTTCATCCGAAATCCCCGAGTTTCTGATTCTGCTTGTAACCGCTCTGTCAAAGCAGCATCATCGTCAACTACTAGGACTCGATTAGATAAAATGCTAGGCGCTGCTGAACTGGTTAAGGTAACGGTTGGTTTGCCTAATTCTTGCTCTAATCCTGTCACGGCTGCCGAAAATCGGGTAATTTCTTCAAGAGTGAAAGGGCGAAGGACACCACAGGGGTTAACCGGGCTAATTGAGATTAGTAAATGCTCTGCTGCTCGCGCTAATTTGGAGCCTTCAGGATAACCGAAGGATGCCATAGAACCTGCTAATTTATGCGCTTCATTCTTAGCAGCTTGGTATAATTCCACCTCTAAACTTCCGCTTTTGACAGCAGTGCGTGCGCTCGACAACACGGCAATTTGTTGCTGAAATACTCCCCGAAACCGCTCTAATACTTTGTCGATCGCAGACGGATCTCCAGCGCGAGATTTCTGTTTCTGGCTGCTATCGGTGTCAGAATTGTTTGCCGGGAGCGGCTCCGCTTGGGGGCTGGGTTTGAGTCGATAACCCATCCCGTAGACTGTTTCGATGATTTCTGCGCTTAAGCCGCCTGCTTTGAGTTTTTTTCGGAGATCCTTAATATGAGTGTTTATGGCGCGATCGGTTGGTGCATCCTCAAATCCCCACAGGCGATCGAGAATGGCGCTGCGGCTGAAGATGCGATCGGGATTTCGCATAAATAAGTCCAGCAGATTATATTCTGTGACTGTCAGTGAAATAAGTTGTTCGCCACAGTTTACTCGGCCTGAATCCATGTCTAAACAAAGATTTCCCCAAGTCAATGTAGTGGATGAGTCGATCGCAAAACTCCCAGGAGAAACTGCTTTAGAGCGCCGCAATAATGTGCGGATTCTTGCTAGCAATACTTCTGTACCGCAAGGCTTGTTGATGTAATCATCGGCTCCGGCGTCGAACCCTGCTACTACATCGGCATCTGAATCGTTTGCTGTCAGTAGCAGGATCGGTTTGCGGTAGTTTTGCGATCGCAGTTGCCGGCACAGACTAATCCCATCTAGTTTCGGAACCTGCACGTCGAGCAAAATCAGGTCATACTCAATCAATGTTGCCAGGTCTAAGCCCTCTTCTCCGTCGCTGGCGCGATCGATCGTGTAGTCATTTGCTTCTAACACTTTTGCCAGTGTCGCACTCAGTAATGTATCATCTTCTACTAACAGAATTTTGATCGGAGACTTCTTCATTGTGGTTGTGGGGGTGCAATTCCGATGCCTTCAAAGCTGGTGATGTACGGCCTACGGCTTTGTTCTCATTGAATCATCGGTTTCAATCTGTGAATATTCGGGCGATCGGACTTATT
>NZ_JAUBOJ010000262.1:0-10719 GCF_036700185.1 Microcoleus sp. BM001215392
AGTCATTAGTCAGTAGTCATTAGTCAGTAGTCATTAGTCAGTAGTCATTAGTCATTAGTCATTATATAATTGGGCATTGGGCATTGGGCATTGGGCATTGTTAACCGTTGACTGTTGACTGTTAACTGTTAACCGTTAACTACTGACTGCTGACTAATGACTCTTCTTTCTGCTATTAGTAATTTTATGTCAAATACACCCTCAAAACTCAAAAAAATTGAAACTCCCCACAGCGGCTACCACTGGGACAGCAGTTCCCGGCGGTTTTTTGAAGGCTGGTACTACCGAATAACATTACCAATTCACGGACAATCATTTGCCTTCATGTATTCCATCGAAGACCCCAGAGGCGGTCAACCTTACAGCGGCGGTGCCGCCCAAATTCTCGGCCCCAAAGATAGCTATTTGTGCCGCACCTTCCCCGACGTAAATAAGTTTTGGGCGCACCGAGAAAGCTTGGGTTTTGGACATTGGGGAAAAACAGACTTACAAATTAAACCAGAATATTTAGAACCGCAAGTATTCGACAGCCGCGTCGAAGAAGGCTATCAAGCTACTGCTACTTTGAATCAAGGTTATCTGCACGATCCAGGAACTGGCAATCACTGTTTTTGGCAGTACGAAATCCAACCTGTTTACGGTTGGGGAAACTCTGACTATCTCCAGAAATCCACCGCAGGAATGCTATCTTTTCTGCCCGTATTTGAGCCGGGGTGGCAAATTTTAATGGCTCACGGTTTAGCCACGGGCTGGATCGATTGGAACGGCGAACGCTACGAATTCAAAGATGCTCCCGCTTACAGCGAAAAAAACTGGGGGGGTGCTTTTCCGCAAAAGTGGTTTTGGATTAATTGCAATTCTTTTCAAGGGGAAAGCGATTTAGCTTTAACGGCTGGCGGCGGCAAGCGAGGCGTGCTGTGGTGGATGGAATCGGTGGCAATGATTGGCATCCATTACCGAGGCAAATTCTACGAATTTGTGCCTTGGAATTCGCAAGTTAGTTGGCATATAGAACCTTGGGGAAGCTGGAAAATGCAGGCAAGAAACAGTCAGTTTGAAGTAGAGTTAATTGGGACGGCAAACTCTCCGGGCACTTACGTGCGAACTCCTACAGCTAAGGGCATGGCTTTTTGCTGTCGGGATACGACTCACGGCAACTTGCGCTTGCAACTGCGAGAATTGTTGGGGGGAAATGTTGAAAAAAATGGCAAGCAGCGTTCTAAAATTATCCTAGAGGCCCAGAGTTCTTTGTCGGGTTTGGAAGTTGGGGGCGGGCCTTGGGATGAAGTTTGGCGATCGAATTAAGTGATTAGTCAGTTGACAGTTGATAATTGACAGCAGTCAGTTAACACTTAACCGCGAACATTACTTAGAACAGCCATGATGAATTTACTCGGTTTGAAATTAGGCAAAATTTACCGCAGCCAGCGGTTACAACAAAATCTCAAGGTAATTTTGGGACTAATTTTATGTTTCGGCACAATCTTGATGCCGGGGACAATTGCCAATGCTAGCGATTTGTCTCGCCAACCAGTCACCGAAGTTACTGTTAGTTTGGGCAGCCAAGCTGGAGAACTAAAGTTTTTTCCCAATCTGCTAAAATTTGAATCAGGAAAACGCTACAAATTAGTGCTGAAAAATCCCAGTTCTCAGAAACATTATTTTACTGCAAAAAACTTTGCTGATGCCAGTTGGACTCAAAAAGTTGAAGCAGGTAATGTAGAAATTAAAGGAGGCATTCACGAACTGGAACTGAAGCCGGGGGCTGTAGCTGAATGGGTGTTCGTGCCGGTGAAATCGGGAACCTACAACCTGCGCTGTACCGTAGCTGGACATACAGAGGCGGGGATGATTGGCAAAATTGCGATCGCCTCTTAAGGCCTGTTAACTATCAGCCGGGAAGTCCTGGAGTATATTCAGAGGGGGATGAATCTCAATTGCTGCGCGAAGTACCCCCGAATGAATTACCGCGCTTGATGAAAGGCTCGTCGGATGGAGGAACGGAAGCCGACAATTAAACTTATTTACTACTAATCAATTTTCGGGAGCATCCTGATTCTCAATGTACTTCAATAGTGTTGATACTGTAACACCTCCACAGGAAGCAATGAAATACGAACTACTCCACAAAACATCTTTGCGGTAAAACTCATTCACCCTTTCTCTTAATTCACTCCTGAGTCGGCGACTCGCTACCGACTTGATATTGTTCACAAACTTTGACAAATCCATTTGCGGGTAATACTGAAACAAGAAGTGAATGTGATCCTCTTCGCCGTTGAACTCTATGAGCTTGCATGACCATTTTTCGCTCAGGTTGGCGAATACTTAATGAAGCCTGGTCAGCATTTCGGCGTTGAACACCTTTCGCCTATACTTAGTGCACATGACTAAATGAGCCCGCTCGGTCTGAAACCGAGCGGGCGCTTGACACGAAATCGTTTTTCACATTCCCTCTTGTTAGTGTTACTTTTTTAGGATACACCAACTATGCTGTGGTCAGGTCGAAAACAGGAAGTGAAAATCCAACTCACATACAAATACCGCCTCAAGCCCACAAAAGCCCAACTCGTAACGATTGTGGCTCATCTAGAACTTTGTCGCCGACAGTATAACTACCGACTCGGTGAAAGATTTAGATGGTGGGAATCCACGAGGACGCCCATTGATGCCTGCCCATTAGTTGTCTCGATAGTCCCTCTTGAGGAGATTTATCGAAATATCCCCTTGACCAGAGTGCAAACTAGGGATGGCAGAAAGAAGGATGAATCGGGCAATCCTTTGACCAGGAAAGGTGATGTTTTCTGGAACATTGAAGGCGGGTACGTGCAGTGGCAGACGATACAACTTGCTGACCTGAAAAACACAAAAAAGCTATTTCCTGACTACCAAGTATTGGACTCGCAAGTCCTGCAAGATGTCGTCAACAGAGTAGAAACTTCCTTTTCAAACTTTACTACACCGGATAAAAATGGTAATCGCAGAGGCAAGCCTAAATTCAAAGGGCGACCCTACTACAAATCTTTTACCTACCCTCAATTGGATAATTTAGATATTATCAAAGATGAGCAAAACAGGATTTGTATTGACCTCGCAAAAATAGGTCAAGTGCCGATGGTGTTCCATCGTCCAATACCAACGGGTTTCAAGGTTAAGACGGGTACAGTTATCAAAGAAGCGGATGGGTGGTATATTTCACTGACGTTAGAAGATCAGACGGTTCCCGTAACGGTTGCAGAAATTCAACCGACGGTCGAGAATACTGTTGGTGTCGATCTGGGAATAACTAATTACGCTTATCTTTCCAATGGCGAAAGAATCGAGAATCCTAGATTCTTGAGGAAGTCGGCCCAAAAGTTGGCAAGGCTCCAAACGAAACTGGCTAATAGAGTTAAAGGTTCTCAACCCTGGAAAATCATCAAGGACAAGGTTTCTAGACTCCATCAGTTCGTGGCTAGATCCCGATTAGATTTTCAATTCAAAACTGCACATGAGTTGTTTAGCAAGTGTGATATTTTGGTTATTGAAGATTTGAGTGTCAAGAATCTAACTAGACGTGCCAAGCCTAAAACTGATATTGATCGTGGTAATTTGGTTTATTTGCCGAACAATCAGTCAGCTAAAAGCGGTTTGAATAAATCCATGCTTGATGCTGCTCACGGGCAATTTGCCAATGTCCTGAAGTATGTCGCATGGAAACTAGGTAAAAGCGTTTTGCTTGTTGACCCGAAGGGAACTTCCCAGCACTGTTGGAACTGCCTCAATAAAGTTCCGAAGGAATTGTCGGAACGATGGCACTCTTGTCTGTGTGGCGAGTCTTTGGATCGAGATGAAAACTCGGCCAAGCTCATCAAGAAAATTGGTCTAAGTTACGAAAGTGGCGGGGGAACTCCGTCACTCAAAAAAGCCTTTGCAGAAAAGGAAAAAGAAGCCTGCGGTCTAACTGTACCCAGTTGACCGTCAGGTTAGTTCACTACATTAATAGCTTGACTAAAATATCAAGAATTTGAGTTGGTCAATCAGGAATTACCCTCTTATTCCTTGTCTGGGGCGAAGTACAAAGCCAGCTCTTTGAGGCTGAGATTGCTTTAGTCGCAGCAGGCTTCGCGAAGCGGGGCTGGGCGAAGAAAGATTTTGGTTAAAATGCGTCGAGTTAAGTGGACTCTAGGGGAGCCATTGTCAGCCCAGCACGGCTTAATTGCATATGATAAAGTTCTGCTTGCTCTTGCGGGCCAACCCAGACGGTGGCTTGACCTTCGTTGTGAATTTGGTTGGCTAGTTTCCAAGCTCGATCGCTCGTCATTCCTGGAATGTATTTGGTCAAACATTCCACAACGTGCTGAAACGTGTTGAAATCGTCGTTGAGAACTATTACCCGATAGTTGGGATAAGGCTTGCGGGTAACTTGACTCGATCGAACGGGTGCTATGGTTGGTGAAGAGGTCATCGCGCGAACAGCCACTGAATACTACAAAATTTGTAAAATAGTTACCGATCGCACTATAACACAATTTCCGAATTTTTTAACTATTACTTCGTTGTAGTTCGATCGGCTTCGCCATCCATCAAGAAGGACTAAAGTCCTCACTACGAACCTATGAAGTTTGCAGTGAGAACTTTAGTCCTCAAATCAAGAAGGACTAAAATCCTATGCTACTAAGCCGCGGCCAAATTGGCTGCTGCGAAATCCCAGTTAGCCAAATTATCCAAGAAATTAGCAATATAATCGGGACGGCGATTTTGGAAATCCAAATAATAAGCGTGTTCCCACACATCCAAAGTCAGCAACGGAGTTTGACCGTGTGCTACCGGAGTGTCGGCGTTCGCAGTTTTGGTAACTTTCAAAGTGCCGTTATCCAAAACCAGCCAAGCCCAGCCGCTGCCGAACTGAGTTGTCGCCGCAGCCTTGAATTCTTCTTTGAATTTGTCAAAGCTACCGAAGTCGGCGTTGATTTTATCAGCTAAAGCTCCTGTCGGAGCGCCGCCGCCGCCAGCCTTGAGGGAATTCCAAAAGAAATTGTGGTTCCAAACTTGACCTGCATTGTTGAAAATGCCGGCTTTGGATGGGTCTTTTGCAGATGCCATCACAATTTCTTCGAGAGATTTGCTGGCTAGTTCGGTGCCTTCAATCAATTTGTTGAGATTGGTCACATAAGCAGCGTGATGCTTGTCGTGGTGGAACGAAAACGTGTTGGCCGACATATGACCTGACTCTAAGGCGTCAGCGGCGAAGGGTAATGGTGCGAGTGTAAATGCCATTGTGTTCAATCCTCTCTTGGTGGCTTTTTTAGGTTGACTTTCCGGCTTTTGTTTGATTTGAGCCTAGAGTCGTTAGCTTGAGTTTATCAAGCTGTCGTAAATAATTCTTTACAATTTTCATATTTTATCTCAGTTGCAGCATTTTAGGATTTGGCATTCTGGTTTTCACCAAATTTACCGATCGCAGGTTTTACATAGCACAAACCTTTGCAAAAAGTCAACCCGCCTGCGCGAGAAATAAAAATTTTGGAAAAATTGTCAACAGGTGGAAGTTTGATGATGCTGATAAATAAATTAAACCTGTTTTTTGCCACAGATAAGCTCAATTTAACTTAAGCTGTAAGCAAGTCCAACAGATTCTAGGAGTCATCAATGGAAAACCGTTCAAATAACCAGACCAGTCACCCCGCGCAATGGTTGAATTTGAAACTAATAGTCAGCGGTCTGGAAACAGTTCAAGACTTAATTGTCATTTCTTTGTGCATCGGTTTGTTTTGCTTCATGGTGCTGGAACTGCGAGAAATGTTTTTCTCGCTGTTACCTCCTTTGAATTTTCAGGAAGTGACTGCCGATATTTTATTTTTATTGGTTTTGGTGGAATTGTTTCGGCTGCTGATTATTTACTTGCAAGAGCAGCGGGTTTCGATTGGTGTGGCTGTCGAAGTTTGTATTGTATCTGTTCTGCGAGAAGTTATCGTGCGGGGAGTTCTGGAAACTCCCTGGGTTCAAATATTATCAACAGGCGCATTTTTGCTGGTTTTGGGAGTGTTGTTGGTCATCCGAGTTTGGTTGCCGCCAACTTTCGAGGGCATTGACCCGGAACGCCGTCTCGCTAGCAAAAAGAGAAATCTGTCAGAGCCTACATCTTCTTCCGAGCCTGTTGGAGTCAATAGTAAGTTTAATTCTCATTAATTTTGGTGGGACAGGAGATTTTAGATTTGCTCTACAGCTTGTCTCGTTATCAGTCATCGTGTCCTGTAAAATAAGTAATATAAGGTTTGTAGTGAGGACGCACAGTCCTTATAAACTCATGAATAAGGACTATGCGTCCTCACTGCGAACCTGTTTTTACGGTGATGAGAATAATCCTGAAGAAGGACTCTTCGTCCGAACGATCGAACCTATTTGATGGCGGTTATTCGTGGTGACACAATATTAGCCGTTAGCCTGCAATTCCCCCAAACGAGCTAACACTTCTTTCGAGTGACTCGCCGGATTAATTTTTACAAAAGTTTCCCGCAAAATGCCTTCCGGGTCAATGATAAAACTGTGCCGTGCCGAGATGAAACTCATCCAAGAACCGTAAGCTTTACTCACTGTGCCGTCGGTATCGGCTAACAGCGGAAATTTCAAACCTTCAGAATCGCAAAATTCCGCGTGGGAGTTGATATCATCGGCGCTAATCCCGATGATTTGAGTGTTTTTTGCTAAGTATTTCGGTAAGTCTTGTTGGAATCGACGCGCTTCGATCGTACAACCGGATGTAAAATCTTTGGGATAGAAGTAGACTACCAGCCATTTACCGCGATAATCCGACAGCGATACTTGTCCGCCGCCGCTGTTTGTCGGCAAACTAAAATCCGGTGCAGCTTGATTCACCGCTGGAAGTGTGCCGCCGAGGGCAAAAGCAGGGGCGGCAAAATTGAAACTCAGAAAGACTAGACAAATTGCCAATAAAGTGCTAAAAAAATTGCGGCGCGAAATCATAAATTTACGAGTAGAACCGTACATAACACAAGTTTACTGTTTTCTGATTAAATAGGTAGGGGCAATTCGCGGATTGCCTCTGGAACCCAAATATCACTTACTCAAATAGCAATTTACTTATGGCCGCTGCACTCCCGTTACCAGGCAAAGTTACAGTAGTACAGGTAATTAACGGTCAACCCGTTACGATCGAAGTAGACGGCACTAATGCCCCGATTACTGGGGGCAATTTTGTGGATTTAGTTGAACGCGGCACTTACGACGGGGTGATGTTTCACCGAGTTGTGCGCCAGCCAGATCCTTTTGTGGTGCAAGGAGGCGATCCGCGCAGCAAAGATACTACCATTCCCGCCAGTCAGTTGGGAACGGGTAATTTTATTGACCCTGATACCAATCAGGCGCGTTTTATTCCTTTGGAAATCAAGCCGCAAGGGGCGGCGCAACCTGTTTACAATCAAGTTGTGACTCAGACGCCGCAGTTGCCGCACACTCGCGGGGCTGTTGCGATGGCTCGTTCTACTGCTTTGAATTCGGCTTCTTCGCAGTTCTATTTTACTTTGGATGCTTTACCGTTTTTAGACGGAAATTATGCTGTTTTTGGCAATGTAACTCAAGGGTTTGAGACGGTGAATGCGGTGCAGCAGGGCGATCGCATTTCGAGTGCCAAAGTCGTTCAAGGAATTGTTCCCGGTCGAATTTCCACCGTCATTACCGATGTTAATTTGCTCAATAATTTCATTAATACTACCAATCTCGTAAATCTACCTTTGCGATCGCTCAGATTGCAAAACAGTCCCAACAACTATCAAGTTACTTCCCAAGATTCTCAACAAAATCCCAGCGGTGTACTGGGAGGTTCAGTGAACGATCGCATAACTGGTTCACCAACTAATGATGCAATTAACGGCAGCCAGGGCAATGATACCATCAGTGGCGAAGCAGGCGATGATTTTCTGAGAGGCGGCAAAGGAAACGATCTAATTAACGGTGGTGTTGGCAACGATATTCTCAACGGAAATCTCGGCGACGATATTCTCAACGGCGATGCTGGTAACGACTTTTTGCGAGGGGGCAGAGGGAATGACGTTTTAATCGGCGGCGATGGCAATGATTTTTTGTTTAACGATTTTGGCGATGACACTCTCACTGGCGGTAATGGTGCAGATACTTTTGTTCTACAAGCCACGGACATAACTACGCTTTTGTTAACTAATGACACCGATATCATACTTGATTTTAAACCGGGAGAGGGCGATCGCATTGGGATTGCTACCAGCAATTTATCAACTGTCTCATTCATTGCGTCTGGAAACAACACTGTCATTCAATTGATAGATGGAAGGGCTGTGATTCAAAATGTCGCCCCCGCAGTAGTTCAAAGTGCTACTTTTGCAATTACCGCTAGTAATGTTTCCCCACTTGGTGGCTTGCCACCCGGAGACCCTGCCGTCAGAATTGGCTAATTTTGAGTATAGATGTAGGGTGCGCGCTGCGCACCTTGCCAATTCCTAATTCCCAATGACTAATAACTAATGACTAATACCATAGTTTTCTAAGTTTCGCGACCGCATCTTGATAACAATCCATTTTCCCTTGCTGCTTAAACAGCCCTGCCGCTTTCTGAAAATCCTCAAATGCTCCCTGTACTTCTCTCAATTTATATCTAGTCAATCCTCGGTTGAAGTAAGCTTTAGCAAAATCGCGATTGAGCCGAATTGCTGACTCAAAATCAGCTAGTGCTGCTAGGCAATTTTCCATTTGCAGGCGGATAGAGCCGCGGTTAAAATATGCTTGGGCTAAATTGGGGTTGAGCATCAGTGCCGAGTTGTAATCTGCGATCGCCGCAGTATAATCTTTTAAACGAGTCAGCATAAACCCGCGATTGCTGTAATACTTGGCCCGGTAAGGATTGAGTTCGATGGCGGTAGTTAAATCTTCGATCGCAGACTGTGTATGACCCAATCTGTAGCGCGCCACACCGCGATCGTTGTAAGCTGGCGCGAATTGCGGATTAAGCTTAATGGTAGCGGTGAAATATTGAATCGCAGGGTGCAACTCTTGTTGTTCGAGATTTTTTAAACCTTGGGTGTAAAGCTTTGTGGTGTTAACCTTTAAATTTGCCTCTTGTCGCGCTTGGGCTTGCTCGCGTGAAAATACTCTGCCTGCAATATTAGGAAATCCCAAAGCTTCGATCGACTGGACAATAGTGGTGACAACTAATTGGCTTGAGAAAATCGGGATAGTAGGCATGGCAGGGTGGGGGTTGAACACTATACTTTCATTGTCTGGGATACTTCACTTACTGAGAGTGATATCCGTACTCTGACGAAGGTGATAAGTTGGCTGGGAGTTGGTGATGCTCCAACATTGACTTGTGTAATCTGAGTTAGCTTAGTTAGTGATTTCGATCGCAATTACCGAAAATAAGGTCTATGACCCCCTAACTATCGTTGTTTGAGGCGAGCTGGGCGGTTTGTTAGCCGTCACCCTTTGGAGAGTGTAGGAGTGTCTGAGTCTAAGAGGGTGCGAGGAGCCCAGGACGAGAGATTTGAGATTTTTCCAGAAGAGTCGATCGCCAGATACAATTTAAATGGGCAGCAGTTTATGAGGTTCTAGGGATGCGTTATCGGTAAATTCCGATCGAACCGGCAGCTATCCGATACCCTATTGTTCCGAAAAATAGGAGTTTGACAGCGAGACATCTATCAAACAAACTGGTTTGTAGCCAGACAGCGCATCCCAGACGGCTTGAGTTAACTTGGCGCCCGCACCCCCGACTGAGATTTAACTAATAGTTTTGAGTAAGATTGCTGCCGAAAGTTGCCGATTATTTGATATGCTTTAGATTACACATCAAGAATCTATTGCGCAAATTAGTGTCAATGAAAAGAGTTCTGAGGTTGAAAACTTTATTCGCGGCAGTGTTGGCGATCGTGCTGTTCACTCTCTACTCAACTCCTCTTGCGATCGCCGCCAACCCAGAGGATCTGAGTCAGCTATTAAAAGATAATTGGTGCGTCAGCTTTCTCTGGAAGCAGTGCGATTTGAGCGAGGCAGATTTGCAGGGAGCTAATCTCCAAGAAGCCAACTTGAGCGGCGCCAACTTGAGCGGCGCTAATTTGAGCGGCGCCAACTTAAAAAATGCCGATCTTTCTGACGCCAATCTCACCGCAGCCAATTTAGCAAATGCTGATATTTTAGGTACCGATCTGAGTCGAGCCAATTTAAGCGAAGCTAATTTCAACCGCACCAAATTGTGGGATGCCAATCTGACTTTAGCAAATCTGACTCGCGCTAATTTACAAGATGCTAATTTATTGGATTCTCGACTGTGGGGTAGCAATCTCACCCAAGCTAATTTAACTGATGCGACGCTGCACGGTGCTGACTTGCAATATGCCAATTTAGCCGATACTAATTTGACAAATGCTGACTTGCACAGCTTCTTTTTCCGAGGTTCCAAACAAATCACAAATCTGAGCAATGCTAATTTAGAAGGCGCTAATCTAACTGGAGCAAATCTTAGAGGTGCGCTGCTGGTTGGGGCAATCATGCCTGACGGTTCTATTAATAATGAACAAATTGGCTTTAATTTAAAGTAAACTGCGTCTGAATAATTTAATAACCCAGCAATAACAGGCTTTAGGGCCTGTGCGCAATTAATTGCTATTTATAGCTAAAATGCTTGTTCCACAATTAATTAGACAAGAGTGCAAAAATCCTAGAAGGGCGTAGCATTTGGACATAAAATCT
>NZ_JAUBOJ010000263.1:0-10657 GCF_036700185.1 Microcoleus sp. BM001215392
TTGTCAACAAGTGTACCATTTTGTCTATTTATTCGCTAGCTAGGTACTAGCTCTAAATTTTCAACAAAAGTAAACACCAAAAAACCGCTGCTCTCAATTAGTACCTGACTGCAACGGCTTTTTGGACTTCAACTCGCTTAAGGGCGAGCCAATTTTCATGTACGACAATCTTACTCCGATCGGCGGTCAAGTTTCAAGTGTCCGCGGCAATCTTGTCAAAGTTTCAAAATCTAACCCTTGCCCGCACTGTGGCAAGCCTGACTGGTGCTACTCCATAGGCGAGCTTTCAGTTTGCAACCGCGACCAACCGCCCGCTACAGGTTGGGAAGCAACATCTAAAACTGACAAGGACGGCAAAATTTTCTACGCTCGTCCTCAAGAAAAGAAACCAGTCCGGTCGGCACAGACTCGCTACTGGAAATATCCCGATCGCAATGGTTGCCATTCGATACGTGTAGCGCGGATTGACGATGGCAAAGGTGACAAGAAAATTTGGCAACAGCACTGGGACGGCTCTAAGTGGCAGAAGGGGATAGGAGACGTTACCCGTGCCAACATCCCGATTTACCGCTATACAGAAGTCCAAAAGGCGATCGCAAATAACGAGCTTATTTTCATTGTTGAGGGAGAACCTTGCGCTGACATTTTATGGAATTTAGGACTAGCCGCCACTACCAACATCGGCGGTTCGGAAAAGTGGCAAACCTCTGACACAAGCGATTTAGAAGGTGCAGCAGTTATCATTGTCCCCGATCGCGATGAACCAGGCATCAAGCACGCCGAACTATTGCATCAAGAATTTCCAGACGCCTTGTGGCTTTACCCCTACCCCAACTCTAAAGCTTGGGAGAATTTACCCAAAAGTCAAGGGTTAGACCTAGCCGACTGGATTGAGCAACACCAAATAACAGCCGATGACATTAAAGCGGCGATCGGAGAGAAAAAAGTTCTTGAAGCTTCCCCGCAGGCAACCTTAAAAGTTGTCCGTCCTGAAAAGTTTCAAGTCCCCAACTTCTCCGAGTTAGGGGGGGAGATTGAGAAACTGCTAGAGTCCGACCTCAAGAAATCTCAGCTACAGCTTAAAATCTCTGAGCTCGCTCAAAAGTTCCGAGTACCCAGTGCGGACATCTGGAAAATCTACCGCGACCGCGAGCAAGAACTAGAGCAAGAATCCGACCAAGAAGACACAGCAGCCGAGGTTGCCCGGTTACTTTCCGCCCAAAAAGCAGGGCTTGAACTAGTAGAGATTTTGCCTCCTGGACTTGCAGCACCAATAAAAGAATTAGCGACCCGACTGAACCTCAAACCTGAGTGCTATCTAGCGGCTGGTTTAACTCAGGTTTCCAGCCTGTTCAAAGTTGGTTCAGAAGTCCTGCTACGACGTGATACCGATTACCGCTGCACTCCCAACTATTTCGCGTGCATCGTTGCCGAGTCATCACAGAAGAAATCGCCGATTATGCGAACAATGATTGAGCGGCCGATGAAGGTACTGCGAGACAAGGCAAGAACTGAATATCAAAAAGCCCTCACTGACTATGAAGCGGAATACAAACAGTGGAAGACCGCAAAAGGCGAAGACAAAGGACTGCCGCCAAAGGAACCTCGGCAACGACTCTACTCATTCTCTAAGTCCACAGGCGAGGGCATTCTCTACCAAGTGGCGGAATTCCCTGACCAAGCCCTGATGTACCGATGTGACGAGCTTGCAGGTTTGTTTAAGTCTGCTAACCAGTATCGAGGGGGTAAGGGTAGCGATGACGAAGACTTGCTTGAGTTTTGGAATGGCACAGGCAGCACACTCCTGCGGGCCTCTGGAGTTAAAGCAGATTTAGAAGGGCTGCTACTCAGTGTTTTCGGCACAATTCAGCCTGACGTACTGGCAGAACTGCTGAAGGATTGCAGCGACTCTAACGGAAAGTTTGCCCGCTTTGACTTTGTTTTCCAACCTTTGGCCGCTTCCAAACTGTCGGAAGAAGACAGCGGAAGTTTTGATATCACGCCGATGCTGGCAGATGTTTACACAAAAATCGACAAACTGCCAGCCATGAAATTTGAACTCAACCCGGAGGCAAAGCGACTTTTTACTGCGTTCTACAACGCCACGGAAGAACGGCGCGAGTCAGAGCTCAAACAAGGTATTCGCGCAATGGTAGGCAAGATACCGGAGAAGGTTGGCAAGATGGCCGCCATCATTCACACCATCAACTGTGTTTTTAATGGCGTTGAGGTTAGCTCTCTAATCCCTAAAGGCGCGGTGGAAGCGGCGATAAAGTTCGTCAAATTCTCTGCTGACCAGATTGCCAGCCTCTACGCCGAGTTTTCCGATCGCAAGGCTTTAGCTCCTAGCTTGGCAAAAATCCTTTTGCTGGCTGAAAAAAAGGGTGGCGTACTCTCTACCCGCGAAGCTCAACTTGCTTTTCCTTTCAAATATCGGCCATCGGCTCAACATACCAAAGAGTTGTTTGGAGAACTTGAGTCAATGAATTATGGGGTAGTGACTACAGTCAAAAAAACAATTTCATTTTCTTTGACTACGACTACAGTGACTACAGTAGCCTCAAACCAAGACACATAGAGCTTTACAGTTGACTACAGTCAGCGTTCAGCAATGACTACAATGACTACAGTAAACGAAACTACTGTAGTCAATTGTGGTCACACTGTAGTCAAGGATAGACTACAGTCCGAAACCTTATGTAGCAAGGCACTAGAGCCTACTGTAGTCACTGTAGTCAAGAATTCTGCACTTTCTGAAAAAGCAGAAAATTCATTGCTGAGTTCGGAGCCTTCCCCTACCCTAAAATCAGCCGCCATTCCCAAAGGTCACAGAATTTTTGAGATAGGCGATCTGGTTGTGCCCAAGGATGTTGGCGGTATCTATCAAGGTGCACGCGGTAAGGTTGTGGATATTTTTTACGGCAGCGCTAGCCAGACCTATTTAGTGAGGTTCGATAAGCCTGTCAGAAACGTCCAACAATCTGAGTTTGAGGCTTTCGATCTGATGAAGCTTTAGCATCCTTTGCCCTGGTAATCGCAGCTAATGGACTTGTGCTAATTGGCTGCGATCGTGGGGATCTTGTGTCTACAAATTTTGTCTACAGAATGTTGACAGTGTAGACAATTCTGAGCCATTGTAGACAAAAGATGTTTACAGGTGTCTACAATGAGTCAAAGTCAAGTCATATCATTCAGAGTTTCCGGTCACTTCCTGAACTGGATAGAAGCTCAGAAGCTAGATTGTGAGTCGATCAATCAAGCTGCACAACGCATTCTCAAGGAAGTATCAGGCGTGTCTACAGATTGTATACAAAATGTGTATACTCCAAGCAATCATAGCGTCGTGTCTACAAGTGTGTCTACAATCCCCGTTGAAACTGTAGACAAACTGGTATCGGATCGCCTTGACCCAGTAGTTAAACAAATGGCCGCCATTGAGGAACGGCTGGGAAAATTGAGTGCCTGAGAGAATCCACTGCCGACCGAGAACGGGAAGCAGAAACTCTCAGGCAAGAATTGAAAGCGGCCAACAAGCAACTCGCAGAATGGGACAAGGAACTGAATCAGTTACACGAGCGCAACGGCGACTTGGATTTAGAAGTTCAGAATTTAAAAGAAAAGTTGGCGGTCGTGACGCGCGATCGGGAAGAAAGTAAAAAGTTGACTCAGGCAGTCGCAGATTTTCCAGAACCGGCCGACTTGCTCAATCAGTTGAAAGGGCGGCGTAAAAAGTCGAGGGCAGGCTTGGCCGATATGGAGGCAGTTTTAAAAATACTCAGCTACTCAGAAGAGTAGGACTGAGCTAAAGATGAGCGGAAAACCAGACTTTCGGCAGCTTAGTCAATTTAAAACCTTTGCTGTGTATAACGTTTGTCTAATGGGTACGGCAGGACTTGAACCTGCGGCTCGCTGCTTAGAAGGCAGCTACTCTATCCAACTGAGTTACGCACCCAACTCAAAAAATTCTAACAACATCATTGTATCGGTGCAGTGTGCGATCGAGCAAGTAAATATCTGACAACTTATCCAAAAACCGCTGCGATCTACACAAAATAAGCAGTGCAGGCGCCGCAGGCATCCAGGCAAAACCCCATTTCCGGTAATGACTCAAGTCTAAAAGCGGTCTTTGGGGTTAATTTGACACCAAGCATCTGCTCCGCGAACCCTACAGCCGAGAGCCAAAGGTTAAAACATTCAGACCAACTAAACCGCAGCAGCTTCAATCATCACCGACCTGCAAAAATGTCGAACCGGATACCGCAATTCTGGAAACTTGTTAAAAATAATCGTTGAACAATCGCTAACAGCTTCAAAAGCAATAGTTGCAAGCTAGTGGTGCATGGGGCCAGGGCCTTGCTCTACCCGAATCTGCGCCTGTGGCCCACAAAAACGAGCCGGCTCCAGCAGATAGAGACAAAAAGCATACCTTCTGGAATCAGTTGTAGTTGAATGGTGAAACGCCAGATAAATTTAGCCAAGTTCTGTATAGCACTTGGGCCACAGTGACTGCTTTGGTGATATGTAGTTATATTTGCTAATATTCTGCTCGAGTCGATCTTTGGGAAAAATGTGGTAGAACTAGGATTGAAAGACCAAAGACTCAGGTGAAAATCCCTGATGGTACGGAGCCTGCACAATCAGCTTCCTCTACGGCATCAAAGCAAAACAGTCAATCGCCCGATCGAGACGAGCACCAAAATCAAGCGTTGCCAGTACAGCAGTCATAAGTTGTGCGCGGGGGACTTTCCTTCGTTGGTTGGTTGATACCTCAAGGTTGAAACAATTTCAGCTTAGATATTTGTCAGCAAATGCTCGCAAAAAAGTATCCGAACGCTCGATAGAAGAAGCATCTCTGGGTGATTGGGAGCAGTCCTGCTTTCTTTAAAGTGGACTCGCTGAATCAAGAATCCCCAAGCCTAAAAACTTGGGGAGTGTCAAAAGCACAGCACCTCGGCCATGACAGGAGTCAAATCGCAGTGTCATGTTTATTCTGAAACGGCAGGATGTTGAAATAACCAATTTTCAACACCCAAAACGGGACCAACAAATTCCCATTCTCAATTATCAGGGGCAGACTTTTCGCCTGATCAGCGCTTTCAACGGCAAGCAAGCAGAAGACGCCAGAGCCTTGTGGCGGGATTTAACCGACAACCGCGGCAAAGCCTGTGTTCTGCTAGAAGAACCCGATAGATACAGCGTCTGGGGAAAAGTTCGTTTGGATCAGCTTGCAGGTGAAGAACCAGCAGGTACAGAATCGGCAAAAGCACCACTGTTCGCACAGGGTTGTCTGCTGCTCCTCCAAGCTGTTTACTTCGATGTAGAAGACCTCTTAGGCGCCAGGCAAGCGGCATCGTTTCAGAAAGATATCGCCAAGGTATTTCAGCAGGGAAAGTTTCCCCAAGCAGACTCCCCGGATGCGATCAAAAATTGGCTGACCGTTAGTCCCTTGCAAAATCATAAGGTGCCGCCTTGGCAAGAGCAGCATCTCAAGACCTTATTGCAAGAACTCTACCGTTTGGGCAAATCATATTTTGGCGATACGGGCTTCGCTGAGGGAGTGAGTGATGTGCTGCAAGATATGCCAGCACCGGATCGCACTCTGTTTCTAGATTGGCTGAAACAATCAGCCCTCAATAAGTTGTGGATAGCAGCATAGAAAATCTCGGACAATTGCCAGCCACAATTGAGCCAAGATAATCGAGCTGACAGACATAATTTCACTGTAGGGGATAGGCGATATACAGGTCGGATTGCCAACAAAACATTGACCAACCTTTGGTCAATAAACTTGTTTAGTCAGTTTGGATGCCACCTAAGGTGTGGCAATTAAACTAAATGTAAATCGCACTACCCACCGGAAATCTCTTGAGATAACAGGAGGAGTGCGAAAGCAAAAAAACAGAGACAGCACAAGTTGAGAGTATAATTTCAGAGATAGATTTGGTAGTGTAAAAGCCTTAATGGTGGAGACATAAACCATATTTCTATCATCAATTTCCGGAAAAAAGAGAGGCTGATCGCTAATAAAAAAAATTAGTAACTGAGATATGATTCTTGTTTAGTCTTTCTCGATTGTACGAGGGCAAAAGTCCAGAGTACACGCTGAGGGCGCCAGTTTTTCCGGAAGCGTCCGATCAAGGTTCTGTGGCGAAAGAATCCTCATCTACAATAATCAAAAATTGAGATGGGGTGCGTTCAACCGCTAGTTAGGTCTCGTGAAATCCCTATGAGTAGCACTTCAGAAAAGTCATCTACATCTTCATCTTTACTGTCAGCTCAGACCCTAGTGATTATGGGAATTGTCTGGGCTGTAATGGCGCTGCTGTTCTTTTTACTGTTCAGCGTCCCGCTTTCAGAAGACAAGGGTTTACCGCTTTGGTACCGAATCGGCACTTATGTTTTTGAATGCGGAGCATACCTGGGAGCATCTTTAGTTTGTTTTAGAAACTGGAAAAGCCCCCACATGGTCAGCGGGCGCAACGTGTGGCTGGGCATAGGTCTGGGGATGCTCTTCTATTTTATCGCCGGCGTGTTATTTGGCATTTGGGAACTGTATTTCGAGGTCAGCCCTGATGTAACTCCAGCAGATGCGTTTTATCTCGGTAGCTATGTGGTGCTAATCGGGGGCATGGTAATAGCTGTGAGTTCTAAGCGCCTGAATCTAGAAATTTGGCAGTGGGGTTTGTTAGCGGGAATTGCAGCCTTTGGGATTGTTGTAGCTATCTGGGTTGCTGCACCTGACTCTTGGAGGACTCAGCTAGGAATGGCTGTGCCCGCCCAGGAAGTCGTGACAGGAGCCGCACCAACAACAAAAGGAAAAGAAAAAGCCCCGGCTATTGAAAATTCGGCCGAGTCAAAGGCAAAAGGAGCGACGGCTGCTAAACCCGCACCCTCGGAGGAAACAGAATCGAGTAAAGCTCCCGCATGGGTGATGGCGCTTGACGAGCAACTGTCGCCTTACGCCTATGCAATCAATTTGTTTTACATCGTCGGGGACGTTTTTCTGCTGATTATTGCTACTGCACTGCTGCTGGCGTTTTGGGGAGGACGTTTTTCCCAATCCTGGAGGATGATTGCGGCTGCAACTTTTTCGCTTTACATTGCGGATATGTACTTTAAATGGCGGGATACTCAGGCTGAGGGTAGTTATCAAAGTGGCAGTTTGCTGGAAGTATTTTTTGTTTTCAGCGCCATCCTGTTCGGAATAGGAGCTATCTTGGAACATGACATCTCAACCCGTTCCCGTCAGAGCAGGCGGACTCGTCGCTCCGCTTAGGGATTGGAGATTGGGGTGTTGCTGAAGCAAGCAGGGACGCGAAAGCTTTTAGCCTTTGTCGGCTTCTATCAACAGCCCAATCGAAGATTAAAAATCACAGTTCGCCGATCGCACTTGCTGCGTCTTTTCACGTATTTTTGCTGGAAAACTTGGCATGACGCCCACAAAACTCTCGGATTCAGACAAACGCGAACTCCTCAGACTGTACCGACAGTCCGACGAGAATACGATCGCTCTAGCCAAGCGCTACGGAGTGAGCAGTTCGACTGTCAGGCGCATCCTTCAGGGCGCTTTGTCAGAGCCGGAATACGAATCTTTACTCCAGAAGAAACAAAAGCGTTTGTCGGAGCTCCGCAGCGATTCTGAACCGACAGAGGAGAATCCCGCACCGGCCGACAAAAGCGAAACCGCTCCTGTCGGTGCGTCCGAGTCAGTCCCTCTCCCGCAGTCAGTCGCCAATTCCAAGCCGACAATCCGACAGCGTTCTGTATCAGTCGCCAAACCAAGCCCAGAAATCGAAATCCCTGGAAATTTACAGTCGGATTTGCAGGTTTCAGATTTACCAGCTCCGGCGGCGACCAATCTTGCTCCTGAGCGCCGCCGAGCTGCTGCGACTGGGGAACTGCAAGGAGTGCTGGCAAATGAAGATTTTAGCGATTTCGATGAAGATGAGGAGGATGACGGCGAGGATGAGGAGGATGACGACTTCGACGAAGATTTGGAAGATGAAGATTCTCTGTTTGAAGCAAGTATGCTGGGCTCGAACTCGTCGGGAGAGTCGATCGAACCGAGGGCTACAGGGGTAATTCAAGTTTTGCCTTTAAGTGAAGCCTCGCTCCCGAAAATTTGCTACTTAGTAGTCGATAGAGCCGCGGAGTTAATCACTAGACCTCTGAAAGCCTTTGGCGAACTCGGTCAAATTCCGGCGAGCGAAATTCGCGAGAAAACTCTACCAGTGTTTGACAATCACCGAGTAGCCCGCCGATTTTCTACTCAGAATCAAAGAGTTTTCAAAATTCCTGACGGTAGGCTGCTGCAAAAAGCTGCGCCTTACTTGCTAGCCAAGGGAATTACTCGGCTGCTGATTGACGGTAAGGTTTACTCGCTCTCTTCGGTACAGGAATTAACTTAATATTCTGCGGTGTCTGAATCTTCGGGATTTGCCTGAAATTGGGGACGGTTCGCTTGGGAATCTGAAAGGTGCCACAGCGGTTGCAGCAGCGCCGCGACGATCAGTCCTGCACTAATGCCGATCGCCAATACTAATCCTACGGGAATTTGTATGGATTTAAAAAAGATAAAGTTTAAGGCGACTGGGGCTGCGTTCTGCACTGAGATTATGCCGATCGCGCTGGCTAAAATTGCTACAAAAAAACTAATGGCAAGCAGAGGAATTGTTTTCATAAAGCTATGGACAGGCTAATCTTGTAACTTTGTTAATGCCCTATTCATATTATAACTATTTTAACTATTCTTAGGAAATATCCTATCGTTAAATAACATACAGTCAAATCCCAGGCAAAGTCAAGTATATGCAGCTCTAATTAGGATTTTTTTGACTTGACTTATTTAATATAAAAATATAAAAACTTTTTTACATCCCCAATTTTTACAAGTCCAAGTATATTGCAAGTATATAGTTGGCTGCCATCTAACCCACATTCCGCACCCCCAACTGGCACATAAGCTGCTTGAGGAGGTAAAAGTGAATCATCCGAGACAATAGTGAGTAAAAACACCCAAAATATCTGTGCAACGAAGCATCACCGAGTTAGGAATTCCTAACTCGGTGATGCTCGGACATCAGTTAAATTTTCTTAACCCATAAAACGTCAAAAATCAGACCATTAACAACTATTAATTCCCAGCATATATCGCCAGCATTATGACAATAATGCATCACTGCTAAGTCAACAATTATTTAAATCTAAGTCAGTTTTACCAATTAATAATCGACTTCATTTCACAACAATAAATAATAAGACCGACAGGTGACTGGAAACAAATTTAATATCGCCAACCGTTCGGATGTCAAATTAGAAACTTGTTGAATTCCTTGAATGCAAACGGCATGAATCGACTGAAAACTTTGGAATATCCAGCGTAGAGTAGGTCGATTGGTTCCTTTGCCTAACTGATTTTTTACGGTCGAATTTGTGAGCTGTAAGTTTTGACGCAGTAACCTTTGACCTAAAGTATAAACCAACAAACATAAACCCATTACCAAAGTTAAAGCCTCGATTCTTTCCGGCGACTTGAGGAACACGCTATCCGTAAAAAATAGGGGGTCTTTCAAAAACCCAAACCCTCTCTCTGCCGCCTGCTGTTCCTTATATTTCACAATCATTTCATCGGGATTTAATTGTGACGCATCCAGCACATTAGTAGCCAAGATAAATCTGCCACTAGCTTTGGTTTCTTTAGCTATCACACTAGCATCTAATTCTAGTTGTGCTTGAACTTTAAATATCAAGCTAGAGCTTGAGCTATCATGAGAACTGGTGGAATTCGTGCCGGGTTTTGCTGTCGCTTGTCTGCTAGTAATTTGGGTTAAATTATGATATTTTAGTTGTTTGGATAAGCGATGAGCTGCTGCTACCGCATCGGCATCACAAGCAAATTCAATATTTGATAATTCTCGCAACTTTTTCTGACCTTCAATTTCAGCTTTTTTGAGGTTTTTTTCTAACTTACGTCGGTCAGCATCACGACGTAAATTGCTCTCTACTACCAACCATCTTTGTGCAATTCCACCATAATTACTTTTGTGTTCTGACCAACTATATCCCGTCACTGAACTTTGATGAAATTCTGATTCATTTAGCTGAGATACCAGTTGCTGCGCTTGTTTGAGGCTCAGCGGTACACGAGTCAACCATCTTAAATTGGTTAACATTTCTAAGTTGGGAGCGGTATATAATGCACTATCCGCTACCATTAAACTGTCGAGATTTAACTGTTTCTTAAATTCCTGAAAAATTGAGGCGAAGACAGAATTATCTGATTCGTTTCCGGAAGCTGCTCGTAAAAATAGTGGCACATCTCCATCTCCACTACAAATTAGGTCTAATATAAACTGTTTTAAGTCGGGGCGATGGTCACGAGAATAGCCGTAGGTAATCTTAATTGGTATTGGAGATGTTTGATGGTTGATTGATAAATTTTCTAACTGATTGTCATCTATTTCTGTGCTATAAAAAGATACTGATGGCAGCTCTTGCTCATATTTACCATGTAGATGAAATGAACTTGAGTCTAAGTGAGATGTATCGGTTTTTAACTCGAATTTTTGAGCGGCTAACAGGGCAATGGCTGTGAATATTTCCGTAATTCCTGCCAAATATAATTTATCTAATACTCTGCCTAAACGGTCATCATTCA